>NZ_JBSFLV010000118.1:0-28077 GCF_053599215.1 Streptomyces sp. NPDC001002
CTCCCCGCGAAACCCAGCATGACCAGCGGCCCGGCCCACCCCGTGGCGTGCATCCAGCGGCCGAAGAGGGACCCCGTGCGTTCCCGCACCAGTTCGGCCAGCGGGACGTCCCGCCACAGCAGGAACGGCGACTCGCGCACCACGGCACGGGGCGGCCGTCCCGGAACTCCTCCGGGGCGCGGGGCGTTTCGCATACAGGTCGTCGGCCGGGGTCAGCGCCGCCCGGTCACCGTGCCCTCCACCGCGAACAGTTCCTCTTCCACATGGTCAAGGGCCAGCCGCAGCGCGCCCGTTGCCACGGCCGCCTCGCCGAGGAGGGACAGGGCCACTCTCGGCGGGCGCAGACAGAAGCGGGCCAACTCCTGGCGCAGGGGCGCCAGTACGCCGTCCAGACCGGCCGCCCACCCGCCGATCACGACGAGTTCGGGGTCGAGGGCGAGGACCAGCGCGGCCACGTCGTGGACGAGGCGCTGGATGAAGCGGTCGACGGCGGCGATCGCGCGCTCGTCGCCCTCGCGGGCCTTCGCGAAGACCTTGGCGACGGCCTGTTCGTCGAGAGGGTGCAGCGGCTCGTCCGTGGTGGACAGGAGCGTCTCCGGGGTCACCTCGCTGCCCAGCAGATGCAGCGCGCCGATCTCCCCGGCCGCCCCGCCGTACCCGCGGTGCAGCTTGCCGCCGATCAGCGAACCGGCGCCCGGACTCAGCCCCGCGAGCACAAACACCACGTCGTCGGACTCGGTGGCGGTGCCCTTCCAATGCTCGGCGACGGCCGCCGCGTTGGCGTCGTTCTCGACCAGCACCGGGCACTTGAAGGAGCGGCTCAGCCGCTCGCCGAGCCGCAGCCCCGTCCACTCGGGCAGCGCCGTCCCCAGCCGTACGGTGCCGTCCGCCTCGACGATCCCGGGCGTGGCCACACCCACCGCGCGCAGGGAGTTGCGCGGGACACCGGCCCGGCGCAGCAGCTCGGCGACCACGGTGCGCAGCCGGTCCAGGCGCTCGTCGGCCGATGCCGTCTCGTCGACGTCCTTGGCCTGCGCGCCGAGCACGCGCCCGTCCAGGTCGGACAGGAGCGCCGCGACGCGGTGAGGGCCGATCTCCAGGCCCAGCAGATGCCCCGCCTCGGCCCGGAACCGGAACCGCCGCGCGGGCCGCCCCTGCCGCCGTGTGGCGCTCTCGTCGGCCGCCTTCTCGACCACGAGACCGGCCTCGATGAGCCCTTCGACCACACCCTCGACCGTCGGCCTGGACAGCCCGGTCACCCGCGTGATCTCGGTCAGCGTCGCGCAGTCCGTGGCACGCAGCGCGTGCAGCACCACCGCGGAATTGATCCTTCGCAGCAGCGAGGGATCCCCGCCGGTCAGCTGCCCCAACGTCCGTCCTTCCAGCTCGTGCGCGTGTTGGGGCGGATCGTACTCGGCGCGGCGCACCCCGGCGAGTGCCGGGCCCGATCGACCGGTCGAACAATCCGTTCCCATCCGGTTCGTCCCCCGTGGATCAGCCCGGCGCCACGAACCCCGATTCGTACGCCGTGATCACCGCCTGCGTACGGTCCCGCGCCCCCAGCTTCGCCAGTACTGCGCTCACATGCGACTTCACCGTCTCCGTCCCGACGACCAGCCGAGCGGCGATCTCCGCGTTCGTCATCCCCCGCGCCATCAGCCGCAGCACCTCCGCCTCACGCTCCGTCAGCCGGGCCCGCTCCAGCACGTCCCGGGCCGCCCGGTTGCCGCCGCCGTCGTCCCCGTACTCGGCGGCCAACCGCCGTACCGACGCCGGGAACAGCAGCGACTCGCCCTCGGCGACCAGCCGCACGGCATGCACGATCTCCGCCGGCCGTGCCCGCTTCAGCAGAAACCCGTCGGCCCCGGCCCGCAGCGCCTCGTACACGTACTCGTCGTTCTCGAACGTCGTCACCACGAGGATCTTCGGCGGCTCGGCGACCGTCCGCAGCACCGCGCGCGTGGCCTCGATCCCGTCGAGCAGCGGCATCCGTACGTCCATGGCGACCACGTCGGGCCGCAGCTGCCGCACCAGCGGGATCACCGCCGCCCCGTCGGCCGCCTCCCCGACCACCTCGATGTCGGACTGCGCCTCCAGCACGGCCCGCAGCCCCGCCCGTACGAGCGGTTCGTCGTCTACGAGGAGAACGGTGACCGGCATCCGGCCAGCCTAGATCACCGCAACGGAAGCCTGACCTGCACCTGCCAGTTACCCTGGTCGGGCCCGGTGCGCGCGTCGCCGCCCAGCAGGGCCGCGCGCTCGCGTATGCCACGCAGCCCGCTGCCCCGGCCGGGCCCGGGTATGTCGGCCGTCAGCGGATTGCGCACCTCCAGATCGAGGGCGTCGTACGCCACCTCGATCCGGATCCGCACGGGGACCGCGCCCGCGTGCCGCAGCACATTGGTCAGCGACTCCTGGAGGATCCGGTAGCCCTCACGGGAGACCGGGCCCGGCACGGTGTCCAACGGCCCGGTCAGCTCGGCGTCGACCTTCGCACCGGAGGCACGGGCGGACTCCAGCAGCCGGTCCGCGTCCGTCAGCGTCGGACGGCTGGAGACCGGCCGCTCGGACTCGCGCAGGATGCCGAGGACACGCTCCAGATCCTCCAGGGCCGCCCGGCCGGTCTCCTCGATGGCGTCCAGGGCACGGTCGGTGAAGGCGGGGTCGCCGGCCGCGCGTGCGGCGCCCGCCTGCACCACGGCCACGGTCAGGGCGTGGCCGATGGAGTCGTGCAGTTCGCGGGCGATACGGGTGCGCTCCAGGAGTTGCTCCGTGCGCTCCTCCATGGCGGCGAGCCGCTCGGCGGGGGAGGGGCCGAGCAGGCGAAGAGCGAGAAAGGCGATGAGGTTGCCGGAACCGACCACCGTGCCCGCGAGCGCGGCCAGGGCCAGGGGCGCGAGCAGGACGTGCCACCAGGGGTGACCGTCGAGGACGAGCAGCACGCCCTCCTCGACGTCCCGCCCGAAGGCCGACGACACCAAGTCCGTGGCGGCGAGCAGCAGTTGCATGGAGAGCAGCGAGGTCACGAAGCCGAGCAGCAGTCGCGCCTGGAGCCATACGACGAGCCGTCCGCGGTCGCTCCACGTGGCTGACGGCGCCACGACGATGTCGGTGCTCGCGCCGTCGTGCCGGTGACCGGTCAGCAACAACCTTGCCTGGAGCCCCTCCACGGTGCGCATCGCGGGCACAAGACCGACGGGGACGAGCACCGCGGCCGCCACCGCCCAGGTCCACCACGCCTCCTCGATGAACAGCCACATGGCCGGCCACACGATGGCGATGAGCAGATGCAGCCACCGTGTGTACGTCACCGCCCGGCCGAACGGGCGCAGCAATCGGACCATTTGGTCATCGTGCCAGCCGCCACTGACAACGAGCTTCCCCCGCACGGGGGAGACGCTCTCCACGCGCGGGGGAGGCGTCTCCTGCATGTGTCCGGCCAGGCTGCTGCCATGACCAGCATCGACGTCCACGAACTCACCAAGGAGTACGGCACCCGACGCGCTGTCGACCGCCTCACCTTCCGCGTCCGCCCCGGCCGCGTCACCGGCTTCCTCGGCCCCAACGGCGCCGGCAAATCCACCACCGTGCGGCTGCTGCTCGGCCTCGCCCGTCCCACCGCCGGTTCGGCCACCGTCGGCGGCCGTCCCTACGCCACCCTGCGCGAACCCCTGCGCCATGTCGGCGCCCTGCTCGACTCGGAGGCCGCGCACGGCTCACGGACCGGTCGGGATCATCTGCGCGCGCTGGCGGTGAGCAACCGCATCCCGTCGCGCCGGGTGGACGAGGTGCTCGCGGAGACAGGGATCGACTCGGTGGCGCGGCACCGCGTGAAGACGTACTCCCTGGGCATGCGCCAGCGGTTGGGCATCGCCGCCGCACTGCTCGGCGACCCCGAGGTGGTCGTCCTGGACGAGCCCGCCAACGGCCTCGACCCCGAAGGCATCGTCTGGATCCGCGGCCTGCTGCGCCGACTCGCGGGGGAGGGCCGCACGGTCCTGGTCTCCAGCCACCTCATGAACGAGACCGCGTCCTACGCCGACCATCTCGTGGTCCTCGGGCGTGGACGCCTCCTCGTCGACACCCCGATGCGGGAGTTCATCGACGCGCGTGTGCAACCCAGCGTACGGATCCGCACGACGGACGCCCCGGCGCTCAGGAAGCTCCTCGCGCAGCACGGTCACGACGGGGTGGAGCACGAGGAAGGGCACTGGACCGTGGCGCACGCACGCGTGGACGACATCGGACGCCTGGTGTCCGGCGCGGGGCTGCCGATCCTCGAACTGGCCACACTGGAGGGCACGTTGGAGCAGGCCTACCTCGATCTCACCGGCACCGAAGCCGAGTTCACCGCACAGCCCCAGGAGGCCTGACCATGCCGTTCGCCGCCGTGCTCCACTCGGAGTGGATCAAGATCCGTACGCTGCGGTCGCTCCTGTGCGGCCTGGGCGCGGTCCTGCTTGCCATCGTCGTGTTCTCAGCGCTCGCGGGCGGCGACAGCGACGGCTCCGGCTTCGACCCGCTGTTCTCGGTGTTCTTCGGCGTCGTCTTCGGGCAGATCGCCGCCATCGCGTTCGGGGCGACCGCCATGTCGGCGGAGTTCCGGGGCGCCGCCCTGCGCGGCACGTTCGCTGCGGTGCCGCTGCGGGGGCGGTGGTTCGCGGCCAAGACGGTGGCGATCGCGGCGTCGGTACTGGCCGTTGGGGCGCTCACCGGAGCCGCGAGCCTGGTCGTCGGCAAGGCCGTCCTCGGGGCGAAGGCGGACGTGCTCACGCCGGCCGAGCAGTGGCGCGGAGTCGTCGGCTGCGCCGTCTACCTGACGCTGATGGCGTTGCTCGCGGCCGGACTCACGGCCGTGCTGCGCAGCGGCGCCGCCACGCTCGGCATCCTCATCCCGTTCCTGCTCATCGTCTCGTTCGTGGTCGGAGACGTGTCCGGCTCCGCGGCGGACGTCCTGCCGGACAAGGCGGGGCAGGTGGTGTTCCACGAGAGCTGGGAAGGCGCGCTCGGCCCTTGGACGGGTCTCGCGGTGACGGCGCTGTGGACGGCCGCAGCTTTGTGCGCGGGCGCGTTGAGTGTGCGGCGCCGGGATGCCTGACGCGGTGTGCGGTGTGCGCGGGTTCCATTGACCAGGAACCCCTTCCGAGCCTTCTGCAACCCTCCTGAAGTCGCTAGGAAGCCTCCGCCGCCACCCGCAACCGCCCGAACTCCTCCGCCATCGTCGCCGCCGTCCAGTGCGCGTTCAGCCCGCTCGGATTCGGCAGCACCCACACCCGCGTCTCCCCGAACGTCCGCTCCTGCGGCCCCACTTGTGCCTTGCGGTCGTCGAAGGCGGCGCGGTATGCGGTGACGCCCAGGACGGCCAGCCAGCGGGGGCGCAGCAGGGTGATCCGTTCCGCCAGCAGGCGTCCGCCCTCGCGGTACTCCTCCGCGCTCAGCTCGTCCGCCCGGGCCGACGCCCGCGCCACGACGTTCGTGATGCCGAGCCCGTACGACAGCAACTCACCTTGTTCCGCGGGCTTCATGAGCCTGGGCGTGAAGCCGGACAGGTGGAGGACCGGCCAGAAGCGGTTGCCGGGGCGGGCGAAGTGGTGGCCCGTCGCGGCCGTCATGAGGCCGGGGTTGATGCCGCAGAACAGGACGCGGAGACCGTCCGCCGCCACGTCGGGGACGAGGCGGTCGCGGGCGGCCTCCAACTCCTGCTGGGTGAAGCGGGTCAGAGGATCGCCCCCGGCGTGTAACCCGCGGCCTCCGGGTGCTGCTTCACGAGCTCCTCGACCCGGCCCACCACGGTCGCGACCTGCGCGGCGGCGGCACCGGTGAAGGACAGCTTGTCGGCCATCAGGGCGTCCAACTGGGCGCGGTCCAGCGGGATCCGCTCGTCGGCGGCCAGCTTGTCGAGCAGCTCGTTGCGCTCGGCGCCCTGCTCGCGCATGGCCAGCGCGGAGGCCACCGCGTTCTCCTTGATGGCCTCGTGCGCGACCTCGCGGCCGACACCCGCGCGCACCGAGGCCATCAGCACCTTGGTGGTGGCGAGGAACGGCAGGTAGCGGTCCAGCTCGCGGGCTACGACGGCCGGGAAGGCACCGAACTCGTCGAGGACCGTCAGGAATGTCTCCAGGAGGCCGTCCAGCGCGAAGAACGCGTCAGGCAGGGCCACCCGGCGCACCACCGAGCAGGACACGTCGCCCTCGTTCCACTGGTCGCCCGCCAGCTCGCCGGTCATCGAGGCGTAGCCGCGCAGGATCACCATCAGGCCGTTGACGCGCTCGCAGGACCGCGTGTTCATCTTGTGCGGCATCGCGGAGGAGCCGACCTGGCCGGGCTTGAAGCCCTCGGTCACCAGCTCGTGCCCGGCCATCAGACGGATCGTCTTGGCCAGCGAGGACGGCGCCGCCGCGAGCTGCACCAGCGAGGTCACCACCTCGTAGTCCAGCGACCGCGGGTACACCTGGCCGACCGAGGTGAACGCCTGAGAGAAGCCCAGGTGCCCGGCGATCCGGTCCTCCAGCTCGGCCAGCTTCGCCGCGTCCCCGCCCAGCAGGTCCAGCATGTCCTGGGCAGTGCCGACCGGACCCTTGATGCCGCGCAGCGGATAGCGGCCGAGCAGCTCCTCCACGCGCGCGTACGCCACCAGCAGCTCGTCGGCCGTCGTCGCGAACCGCTTGCCCAGGGTCGTCGCCTGCGCGGCCACGTTGTGCGAGCGGCCGGCCATGACCAGCTCGCCGTACTCGCCCGCCAGCTTGCCGAGGCGCGCCAGCACCGCCACCGTGCGGTCCCGCACCAGTTCCAGCGAGAGCCGGATCTGGAGCTGCTCCACGTTCTCGGTGAGGTCGCGCGAGGTCATGCCCTTGTGCACCTGCTCGTGCCCGGCGAGGTCGTTGAACTCCTCGATCCGCGCCTTCACGTCGTGCCGGGTGACCTTCTCGCGCTCCGCGATGGAGGCCAGGTCGACGGTGTCCAGGACCCGCTCGTAGTCGGCGATCGCGTCGTCCGGCACCTCGATCCCGAGGTCCTTCTGCGCCCGCAGCACGGCGAGCCAGAGCTGCCGCTCCAGCTTCACCTTCTGCTCGGGCGACCAGAGCGTGGCGAGCTCGGCGGAGGCGTAGCGTCCGGCGAGGACGTTCGGGATGCGGGGCTTGGCGGCAGCGGAAGTCACGTAGACGGATTCTACTGGCGATTCGTGCAGGCCAGCGCCACGGCCTGGCTCGTCGGAACCTACGAGACGTCCGTCACCTGCGACGGCGTGCGGCTATGGGACGCCCGTCACCCGTCCACGTCGGCCAGCTCCGCCAACACATCCGCATGGCACAGCTCGGGCGCGCACCAGCAGGCCAGCGTCCTGCCGCGCAGTTCCGCCACCAGGTCCAGCAGCTCCGGGCGCTCCAGCAGATACGCCCGGTACATCGCCATGACCTCCGCCCGCGTCCCGTCCCGCTTCTTGGTCGGGGTGTCGTAGGCGAAGGGGTTGGAGAGGGGGTGGCGGGGGAGGTCCCAGCCGCCCATGGTCCAGCGGCGGCCGACGTAGACGACGTCCTCGGGGGCGGACTCCAGGCGGGGGCCGAAGTCGTGGATCCGGCCTCTGACGTTGATCACGCGCGTGACCACGGCGGTCAGGAGGCCGAGTCCTTGTAGGCGTCCTCGGCCTTCTTGGCGTCCTCGAAGTCCTTGTAGGGCAGCAGGTCCGGGCGCTTCGCCACGAGGCCGTCGCCCGATGAGCGGCCGGTCAGGCGGCGGCCGATCCACGGCAGCAGGTGCTGTCGGGCGAACCGCGCGTCCGCGATGCGTCGCGCGACCCACGCGGACGGCACGGTGGCCGCCATCGGCGTACGCCACTCGGTGTCCTCGGGGTCGTAGCCCAGCGTCTGCCAGACCGCCTCGGCGACCCGGCGGTGGCCCTCGGCTGTCAGGTGCAGCCGGTCCACGTCCCACAGGCGCGGGTCGGCCAGCGAAGGGGCGCCGTACAGGTCGACGATCAGGGCGCCGTGCCGTTCGGCGAGCCCCTCGACGATGGTGAACAGCTCCTCCATGCGCGGCCGGAACCGCTCCAGGACGGGACCCTGGCGGCCCGGGCTGCGCATGAGGACCAGTTGCTCGCAGGAGGGGGCCAGCCGCTCCACGGCCTCGGTCAGCAGGTCCCGCACCCGGCCCATGTCGACCTTGGGGCGCAGGGTGTCGTTGAGCCCGCCGACCAACGTGATCACGTCGGGCCGCATGGCCACCGCCACGTCGACCTGCTCGTGGACGATCTGCCCGATCAGCTTGCCGCGCACCGCGAGGTTGGCGTAGCGGAAGCCGGGCGTGTGGGCGGCCATCCGGCCGGCGAGGAGATCGGCCCATCCGCGGTACGAGCCGTCCGGCAGGAGGTCCGACATGCCCTCGGTGAACGAGTCACCCAGCGCGACCAGGCTGGTGTACGCGGGGCCGGGGTGTGCGGGGGTGCTGGGAGTGGAGTTCGTCTGCATGGCGAAGCAGATCGTAACCCGACGGCATACCCGTCGGTCTGTTGGCCTCCGGGCGGCGGGGGTCGCCGCCGACCTGGCCGTCGACCGCTACCCGCACCGCCCTCTGCCGCCTCCCGCTACCTCACGCCCGCTGCCCGAACAGCTCCTGCAATACGTCCTCCATGGTCACCAGCCCTTCCAGCCGGCCGTCGTCGCCGCGGACCGCCGCCAGGTGCGTACGGCTGCCCCGCATCGCGGTCAGCACGTCGTCCATCGGCGTGCTCGCCCGTACGCGCGCGATGGGCCGCATGTCCTGGACGCGGAACGGCTCCTCGCGCGGCGAGGCGTCCAGCGCGTCCTTGACGTGGAGGTAGCCGACGATCCGGCGGGACTCGTCCACGACCGGGAAGCGCGAGAAGCCGGACTGTGCCGAGAGCTGCTCCAGTTCCTCCGGCGTGACGCCCACGCGCGCGTAGACGACACCCTCCAGCGGGAGGACGACGTCACGGACCGGGCGGCGGCCCAGTTCGAGCGCGTCGCGCAGCCGTTCCTGCGCGCGGTCGTCGATCAGGCCCGCCTCGCCCGAGTCCCGTACGATGCGGGCCAGTTCGGCGTCCGAGAAGGTGGCCGAGACCTCGTCCTTCGTCTCCACGTGCAGCAGTCGCAGCAGGGTGTTCGCGAAGGCGTTGATCGTGAAGATCACCGGGCGCAGCCCCCGGGCGACGGCGACCAGCGGCGGGCCGAGCAGCAGCGCGCTGCGCACCGGCTCCGCGAGCGAGATGTTCTTCGGCACCATCTCGCCGAGCAGCATGTGCAGATACGTCGCGAGGGCCAGCGCGATCACGAAGGACACCGCGTGCCCCGCGCTCGTGGGCACACCCACCGCGTGGAACACCGGCTCCAGCAGATGCGCGATCGCCGGTTCCGCGACCACACCCAGGACCAGCGTGCACAGCGTGATGCCGAGCTGGGCGGCGGCCAGCAGCGCCGACACATGCTCAAGACCCCACAGCACGCTCTTGGCCCGCCGGTCGCCCTCCTCGGCATGCGGCTCGATCTGCGAACGCCGTACGGAGATCAGCGCGAACTCGGCGCCGACGAAGAAGGCGTTGACGACGAGGGTCGCGAAACCGATCAACAGCTGTACGGCGATCATCGGGCGTCCCCCTGCTCGTCCTTGACGTTGGCCTTGGCGGCTCTAGCGGCTCTAGCGGCTCCGGCGGCTCCGGCGGCTTCAGCGGTTCCGGCAGTCCCGGAGGACCCCCCAGCGCCCGAAGCCCCCACGGCCCCCGCCCCGCCGTCGAACGGCGCATGCATCAGCACGCGCGCGGCCCTACGGCCCGACGCGTCCACGATGTCCAGCCGCCAGCCGGTGACCTCGACGGAGTCGCCCGTCTCCGGGATGCGCCCGAGTTCCGTCGCGACGAGGCCGGCGAGGGTCTCGTACGGCCCCTCGGGGGCCCTGAGACCGACGCGTGCGAGCTGGTCGACGCGGGCCGAGCCGTCGGCCGAGTAGAGGGCGCGGCCGTCGTCGTCGGTGCCGGCGTGGGCCAGGTCGGGCGTCTCGTGCGGGTCGTGCTCGTCGCGCACCTCGCCGACGACCTCCTCGACGATGTCCTCCAACGTGGCCACGCCCGCGGTGCCGCCGTACTCGTCGATGACGACGGCCATGGTCCGCCTGCCGGACAGCCTGTCCAGCAGGCGGTCGACGGTGAGGGACTCCGGGACGAGCAGCGGCTCGCGCATGATCTCGGCGACCGGCACGTACCGGCGGCGGTCCGCCGGGGTCGCCAGCACGTCCTTGATGTGCGCGGTGCCGACCACCGAGTCGAGGTTGCCGCGGTAGACGGGGAACCGGGACAGGCCCGTCGCCCGGGTCGCGTTCGCCACGTCCTCGCAGGTCGCCTGGACGTCGAGGGCGATCACCTGCACGCGCGGGGTCATCACGTTCTCCGCGGTGAGGTCGGCGAGGTTCAGGGTGCGCACGAACAGCTCGGCGGTGTCCGGCTCCAGGGCGCCTTCCTTGGCGGAGTGCCGGGCCAGCGCGGCCAGTTCCTGCGGCCCGCGGGCCGCGGCCAGCTCCTCGGTGGGCTCGACGCCGAAGAGGCGCACCACGCGGTTCGCCATGGTGTTGAGATGCGAGATGAAGGGGCGGAAGGCCGCGCTGAACCAGCGCTGCGCGTTGCCCACCCCCTTGGCCACCGTCAGCGGCGAGGAGATCGCCCAGTTCTTGGGCACCAGCTCGCCGACGACCATCAGGAAGACCGTCGACAGCGCGGTGCCGAGCACCAGCGCCACGGTGCTCGACGCGGAGTCCGGGATCCCGATCGACTCCAGCGGGCCCGCGATCAGCTTGGCGATCGACGGCTCGGAGAGCATGCCGACCACCAGGTTGGTGACCGTGATGCCGAGCTGCGCGCCGGAGAGCTGGAAGGTGAGATTCCGTACGGCCTTGAGGGCGCCGGCCGCGCCGCGCTCGCCGCGTTCCACCGCCCGTTCCAGCTCGCCGCGCTCGACGGTGGTCAGCGAGAACTCGGCGGCGACGAAGGCGCCACAGGCGAGCGACAGCAGGATCGCCACCAGGAGGAGGAGCACTTCGGTCATCGGGTCACCTCCGTCCCATGATCGGACAGGGTGGGTCGGACCGCGCGCCATCGTGCACGGTGGGTACTACTGGGAGGCTCGCCCATGGGCGGACGCTCACACCTTTCATGACAGTACGGGTCGCCCTCGCATGCTCGCACGGAGGACGGAACAGTGCCCCAATGGTAAAGGATGAGCAAAGTAGATAGAAAGCAAGATCGGAAAGGAGATCAACCGGCCAGCGGCTTCACCCACCGCCGCCAATGCTCCTCGGGCGTGTACCCCGCCGCCCGCCACGCGTGCTGGCCGGTTTCGTTGCGGGTCAGCACCATAGCGTCCCCGCGTCGCCCACCCAGCCGTACGAACCGCTCCTCGGCCGCCGTCAGCAGCGCCGAGCCGATCCCCCGACGGCGCCGCTCCGGGTGCACCGCGAGCCGGTACAGATGGCAGCGCCACCCGTCGAAGCCGGCGATCACCGTGCCGACCAGCTCGCCGTCCAGCTCGGCCAGGATCAGCGCCTCGGGATCGCGAGCCACCAGCCGCTCCACGCCGTCCCGGTCGTCACTGATGCTCGTCCCCTCGGCGGCGCCCTTCCAGAAGGCGAGAACGGCGTCCAGGTCGTCGGGCCCGGCGGCCCGTATCCGCAGATCAGTCATACGGCGATCCCATCATCCGGGACGCCCCTGAGCACGGATTTCCAGCATGCGGACGGGTAGTCACCTCCGGCTGCTCACCGCCCCGCCAACACCCCGATCACCGGCGCGAACGCCTCCATGTACGGCTCCAGGACCGTCAGATACGAGAACCCGTATCGCTCCCGCTGCACCAGCACCTGCGCAGTGATCTCGTCGAGGGTGCCGACCAGGAGGATCGGCAGTTCCAGTGCCTGCTCCGTCGTCAGCCCCGGCACCCGTTCAAGGAGCGGTCGGACGGCCGCCTCGCGGTCCTCGGTGACGATCACCATCTGGACGAGGAGATTCAACTCCGCCTTCTCCGCGCGCCCTTCAGCCAACTCCAGATAGCGCGCCACCCGCTCGGCGAACTCCGTCGCAGCGACCGGCGCCAGCTTCCCCGTCGTGGTGCCCGGCACCAGTCGCGCCCCCGTAAAGGCAGCGATGTCGGCGTGCTCGGCGGCGAGTTGGAGCATCCGCTCCCCGTTGCCGCCGATCATCAGCGGGACGCGAGAGCCTTCCTCGGCGTCGAACGCGCGCTTCAACTCCTCGACCGTGCGCCGCAGATGAGCCACCCGCTCGCCCGGATAACCGTACGGCAGCCCGGCCGTCTCGTGCTCCGACTGCACGTACCCGGTGCCGAGCCCGAGTTCGAGGCGCCCGCCCGTCAGCGCGGCCGTCGTCGACACCTCCCGGGCGAGCAATGCCGGGTTCCAGAAACCCGCGTTGAGCACGAAGGTGCCAAGCCGGGGCCGCTCGGTCGCACCCGCCGCGGCGACGAGGGCCGGGAACGGAGCGACCATGCCGAGATGGTCCGGGACCAGGATGACGTCGTACCCGAGTTCCTCGGCGCGCCGGCATCTGGCGCGCCACTCGGCGGCCGGCCCGGGCAGCAGCAGACTGGCTCCGAAGCGGAACGGGCGTGCTGGTCGCGGCATGAACTCTCCTCACCGGCAAGGGACTTGAGTACTCACCGCGATTCCATCACTTCCGTTCCGTCATTCGTGCGCGATCGCCGCCAGTACGTTCATGCGGGACGCGCGCAGCGCGGGCAGGAGGGCCGCCACCACGCCCACCACCGCCGAGCCGACCACCACTTCGACGATCGTGGCCCATGGGACGGCCAGCGCGTTCATGCCCTGCAGGGCCAGCACCTGCTGGGTGCACACGCCCCACACCAGGCCCAGCGCGAGGCCCAGTACCGCGCCGAAGACCGCGATCACCACCGACTCCAGGCGGATCATCCGGCGCAGTTGGCGTCGTGCGAGTCCGATGGCCCGCAGGAGTCCGATCTCGCGGGTGCGCTCCACTACCGACAGGGCAAGGGTGTTGACGACGCCGAGCACCGCGATGACGATCGCGAGTCCGAGCAGCGCGTACACGAGGTAGAGCAGGACCGCGATCTGGTCGTGCACCAGTTTTTTGTAGTCGGCCAGGTCGCGGACCTGGACCTGCGGATACGGGTCGAGCGTCGTGTCCAGGCGCTTGCGCAGCTGGTCGGGCGAGGTGCCGGAGGACGCGTTGACGTAGAGCGCGGAGTCCTGTCCGCCGGGCACGTACTTCTCCACGGCGGCGATCCCGAGGAACAGGCCGCCCTGCATGCCGAATCCGTCGCTGCTGTCCTGGTCGGTGAGGGCACCGACCTTCAGCTCGGTCCGCTGTCCGCCGGGGAACTCCACCGGGATCGTGTCGCCGACCTTGACCTTGTGGTCCTTCGCGAAGTCGACGTCCATGCCGAGGGCGCCGGGCGCCAGTGCCGCCGCCGTGTCGCCCTGCGCGTACGTGACATGGGCGACGTCGTCGACGCCGTCGTCGTAGCCGGAGGCGGTGGTCTCGATGCGCTTGCCGTCCGGGAGCGTCACCGCGAGCGGTGCGAACCGCTGGCGTACGACGAGGCCGACGCCCTCGGTGGCGCTCACCTTGTCGGTGACCTCTTTGGAGAACGGCACGAAGTTGGCGTTCTGGATCACGAAGTCGGCGCCCAGGGTCTTGTCGATCTGCTGGTCGAAGGACTTCGACATGGAGGCGCTCGCCACCGACATGCCGCCGACCAGGGCGAGGCCGACCATCAGGGCGGCCGCGGTGGCGCCGGTGCGGCGGGGATTGCGCAGGGCGTTGCGCTGGCTCATCCGGCCGATCGACCCGAAGATCGCGGGGAAGGCAGCGCCGAGGACCCGGATCACCGGGCGCACCAGGAGCGGGCCCGCGACGACGGTCGCGAGCAGTGTCAGGACCACGCCCAGGCCGAGGAAGGAGGCCGACGAGGCGGTCTTCGTGGCGGTCGCGCAGCCCACCAGCGCGGCGGCGCCCAGAACGCCCAGGACGGAGCCGACGATCGCCCGGGTGCGCAGGGGACGCCCGATCTCGGCGATCTCCGCGTCCGCGAGCGCGGCCATCGGCGAGACACCGGCGGCCCGCCGCGCGGGGAGGTAGGCAGCGACGAAGGTGACGCCGATGCCGACGACGTAGGCCGCGACGGGAGTGCCCCAACCCACCACCATCTCGGTGGTCTTGAGGTTCATGCCGAACGCGCTCATGAGCTTGATCAGCCCGGCCGCGAGCCCGATGCCCGCCGCGAGGCCCAGCGTCGAGCCGACCACACCGAGCAGGATCGCCTCGGTGAGCACGGACCGGCGCACCTGCCGGCGGTCGGCGCCCAGGGCGCGCAACAGGCCCAGTTCACGGGTGCGTTGGGCGATCAGCATGGAGAACGTGTTGACGATCAGGAACACGCCCACGAGGACGGCGATTCCGGCGAAGCCGAGCATCACGTACTTGATGACGTCGAGGAAGCCGCCGAGGTCCGCGGCGGCCGACTTGGCCTGCTCGTCGGCCGTCCTGACCTCGTAGTCGGTGGTGCCGACCACGGCGGCGACCCGCTGCTTGAGCACGGGGTCGCTGACGCCCTTCGCCGCGTTGACGGAGATGCCGGTGGCCTTGTCGGCGGAGCCCAGCAGTTGGGTCGCCGCGGTCTTGGGGTCGAGGAAGACCAGGGCCGCGCCGGGGTTGGTGGTGGTGAAGGTGGCGATGCCGACGATCTCGACCTTGAAGGTGCCCGGCTGGGCGAGCACGGTCAGGGTGTCGCCGATCTTCACGTTCTTCTTGTCGGCGGTGTCGGCGTCGAGAAGTGCCTCGCCGCCGCCCTCCGGGGCATGGCCCGAGGTCAGCTTCACGGGGCTGCGGTCGGTGAGGAACCAGTCGGAGGCGATGGTCGGGGCGCCGGTGGTCGGGCCGACCGACTTGTTCCTGCTGTCGACGACCGTGATGTTCTCGACGCTCACGTCCGCGTGCGCCGACGCGACACCGTCGACCTTCGCCACCTGGTCCGCGAGCGCGGCCGGCACGGTCCGCGCTTCCCCCGTCGGCACCTGCGACTTGAGGTCGTCCTTGGCCTCGACCGTCACGTCGGCGGAGGTGGAGGCGAACAGCCGGTCGAAAGTGCGGGTGACCGTGTCCGAGAAGATCAGGCTGCCCGCGACGAACGCCACGGACAGCACGATCGCCAGCGCGGAGAGCAGCAGCCGCCCCTTGTGCGCGAGGAAGCTGCGGAGCGTCGCCTTGAGCACGGGTTCAGTCCTTGTCGAGGTGCATGTCGGGGGAGGCGGCGGGGCCCTCACCGGACCCGGACCGGCTCCCGGCCCCGGACCCGCTCCCGGCCCCGGTCCCGAACACGTCTCCGTCCCCGTCCGACGAGCCGCGCAGGGAGTCGAACCGTTTCATGCGCTCCAGCACCGCCTCCGCCGTCGGCCGCTCCATCTCGTCCACGATCCGTCCGTCCGCGAGGAAGAGCACCAGGTCGGAGTGGGCGGCGGCGCCCGGGTCGTGGGTGACCATGACGACGGTCTGGGACAGCTGGTCGACGGCCTCGCGCAGGAAGCCGAGGACTTCGAGGCCTGCGCGCGAGTCGAGGTTGCCCGTCGGCTCGTCGGCGAAGATCAGCTCGGGGCGGGAGGCCAGCGCCCGCGCGCAGGCCACGCGCTGCTGCTGGCCGCCGGAGAGCTGGGAGGGCCGGTGCTTGAGCCGGTCCCGAAGACCCAGGGTGTCGATGACCTGGTCCAGCCACTTCTCGTCGGGCTTCTTGCCCGCGATGTCCATGGGCAGGGTGATGTTTTCAAGCGCGTTGAGGGTCGGGATCAGGTTGAACGACTGGAACATGAACCCGATCCGGTCGCGGCGCAGCCGGGTCAGCTCCCGCTCCCGCAGCCCCGTGATCTCCGTGTCGCCGAGCCACACTTGACCGGCCGACACGTTGTCGAGCCCCGCCAGACAGTGCATCAGCGTGGACTTGCCGGAGCCCGAGGGGCCCATGACGGCGGTGAACCGGCCGCGCGCGATGTCCACGTCCACCGAGTCGAGGGCGAGCACGGTCGTCTCGCCGGTGCCGTACGCCTTGGTCAGACCGCGGGCGCGAGCCGCGATCCCGTCCGCCGACGCGTGGCCGGGGACGTACTGCGCAGCAGGTGTGGACAAAGCCGTCTCCTCGCTCCTGGGCATGGCGACTCGCTGGTCCCGGCCGAGCGTAGTGTGATGCGCGGCACACGTGGAATCCCTCGCAAGTCCTGGGTGGTCTCCACCGCAGGTCGGGCCCCGGATACGGATGTAAGGGGCACGCTCCACCCGGAGGCGGACCCTTTCGTCCGGGATTTGGTACCTGAGTACCCCTTGCCGGTGCTAGCTGTTCGGCGCTAGCGTCTAGGTATGGCGAAGACCCAGCTGAACGTGAGAGTGGACGAGGGCACCGCCCGCGCCGCCCGCGAGCGTGCCCTGGCCCGCGGCATGAGCGTCAACCGCTACATCGAAGAGCTGGTCAGACAGGACACCGGAGAGGTCGGCCACACCTTCGTGGACGCCGCCGCGGACTTCATGAAGCAGTACGAGTCCGTCTTCGCCGAGGAGTTCGGCACGGAGAAGGAACCGCCGCGCGAAGGTCGCCGCTGATCCGTTGAGCGGTCTCAGAATCGATCTTGCCTGGCTTCTCATGCTCGCCGAACAGAAGACACCGGGGGACCCGCAGGTCACCGACTGGGGTGCCCTGGTCGCCGCCGTGGCGCGCCACGAGGCCGAGATCTTCGACGTACCCGTCTACGACACCCCGCCCGCGCGCGCCGCCGCGCTGCTCCAACTCCTGATCCACGTACCGGCGTTGGAGCGCTCCAACGCCCTCTTCGCCTCCGCCGTGGCGTACGCCTACCTCGTCGCGAGCGGTCTCAAGGTCGCCACCTCGCCCGAGCAGGTCCGCGATCTGGCCCGGCTGGTCAAGAACGGCGAGGCCACGGTGTACGAGATCGCCGAGGAGCTGCGCCAGTGGACGCTGTGATCACGGCCCGGTGGCCGGCTCCTTGACCTCCGACGTCTCGGAAGGTCGCCAGGCCGTGCCCAGCACGCAGTACGACGTGGGCAGCCGCGGACCCTTCTCCGGCATCAACAGCCGCCGGTAGGGGCCGAGTTGGAAGCCGGCGTCCCGGAAGGCGGCGATCGGCTCGCGGGCCAGATGACAGCCGCCGTTCAGGGGCGGCCACAGGGTGCGGTCCAGGGCGCGCTGGGTGAAGGTCATCGCGCTGCCGCCGCCCCGGCCGTGCTCGAAGAACCGCACGACACCGCCCGGCCGCAGCACCCGCCGCACCTCGCCGAGCGCCCGGTGCACATCCCGCACGCTGCACAGCACCAGACACAGCACCGCCGCGTCGAAGCCCTCGGACTTGACCGGCAGCGCCTCCGCGGCGCCCGGCACCACATCGACCGGCACCTCCGCGCGCAGGGCGGCCTCGACCGCCAACTGCCGCAGCAGGGACTCCGGTTCGAGGGCGACGACCTCCGCGACCGTACGCGGATAGTGCGCGAAGTTGAGCCCGTTGCCCGCGCCGATCTCGATGACCCGGCCGGAGAGTCCGGCGAGCAGTCGGTCGCGTACCCCGCCCATGCCCATCCGGGTCTCGGCGCCGACGCTGACCTTGGCGTAGTAGCGGGCGAACAGCGGATGGTGCACGGGGCCCCGCGTGACCTTCGCGGAACCGGCGGACCCTTGCGGCATGAGGACCTCCCTCACCGGACGCCTTACCGCGATTGTCCCCCGGAACGGCCCCGCGCACCCTTTCACCGGGTCAGGCGATGAAGTCCCGGACCTGGGTGTACACGCCGTGGTCGTTGTTCGTGTCGGTGTGCGAGATGCACCCGACGTCGACGTTGGTCGCACCGCTCAACAGGGCCGAGCTGTTCGGGACGACCGCGGAGTCGCAGTCGGACCAGTAGCTCGCGTACGAGACGCTGCCGGGCGTCTCGTCACCGGAGTTCAGCGCGGTCACGTACGCGCTGCCGGTCTGCATCTCCTTGCAGGACGTGTACAGCCAGGCGCACAGCGAGGCGACGGACGTCCCGTGGTTCGTGCCCGCGACCGACACGAAGTCGTCGACGTACGCCGTGCCGCCCAGGTTCTTGAGGTAGTAGCGGGTGCTGAGCACACCCATCGAGTGGGCGACGAGGTCCACCTTGGACGCGCCGGTCCGCGCCAGCACGTTCTTGATCTCGGTGGCCAGTTGCTGTGCGCTGGTGGCGTTGGACTGCCCCCAGTCGTACGACCAGGCGTCCAACTCGGCGGCGGAGTAGCCGTCGGCCTTGAAGTCGGCCACCCAGTCGTCCCAGCCGCTCGCCGAGCCGCTGAGGCCGTGCACGAACACGACCGGGTTGTGGGTGGCCGCCTGAGCGGGTGCGGCGGCGAGGGAGAGGGACAGCAGGAGCGCTGCGAACACTCCCGAAAGGGCGGTGGCGATACGACGCTTGTGGCGCTGCATGATGCCTCCTGAAACGGATGGGGTTCGTCAGGAGTGTCAGCGCGGGTCTACGCGCGCCGCATCGGTGGAATCGCCGGTCTTTACGGGTCAATTAACTCGCCAGTAACGTCAGTTGTGTGGTGTATCCGGTGAACCCCCCGCCGCTCGACCGCACTTCGCCACCGCCTTCCCCCACGGAGGCGTGGCGGCAACTGGCTCCGATGCTTCCCGAAGGCGTCCGGGTACGGATGCTGCACGCCGTCTACGGCGATCCGCGCGCCGCCGCCGAGGCGGTACCGCGACTGACGGAACGGCAGACCTCGGGCCACGACCCGCTCCCCACGGACCCCGCGGAACTGGCCCCGGCCCTCCTGCACGCCCACCGCGCGGAGATCCGCGCCCTCCCCGACGACACCCGCCTCCTCCTGCTGCTGGCAGCGGCCGATCAATACCCCCTGGCCACCCACGCGTTCCTCCGCGCGACCGCCGCCGCCCGCCTGGACACCCGCCCCCTGGAACGGGCCGAGACAGCGGGCGTCGCGCACGCCGGAGCGGGCGGTGTCGTCTTCCGCGACGCCTGGACGAGGATCGCCGCGTACGAGACCGGGTCCCCGGCGGACCGACGCGACGCCCACCGACTGCTGGCCCGCGTCCTGCGCGCCGACGGCGAGACACCCCGCCGCTCCTGGCACCGCGGCGCGGGCGCCCTCGGCCCGAGCGGCCGCCTCACCTCGGAACTGCGCGCCGCAGCGGACCAGGCCCGCACGGCCGGCCAACTCACCCTGGCCCGCGCCCTCGTCGAACGCGCCGCCGCCCTCAGCCCCGACCGCACCGAGACCGCCCGCCTCCTCGCCCGCGCTGCCACGGACGCCTGGCACGCGGGCGACGGCGACCGAGCCCGCCGCTTGGCGGCCACAGGGGCTCCGGACGACGCCTTGGCCGGCCTGTTCGCCCTACGCGCGGGGAACGCGACGGAGGCGTTCGACGCGCTGGTGGCGGCGGCAGTGCAACGGGGCGGTGGGGGCGACGGAGGGAACGGCCCAGCGGACGGCGACGTCGGTGGAGAGACGGCACCGACCGGTACCGGCCTGGGCGGCACCGGCGAGAGACCGTCGGCTTCGAGCGACGGAGATTCCGCCACGGCACCCACTCCCCGCTCAGCCGAAAGAGAACCGGGCGCCCGCGCACCGGGCCCGGCTGACGGGGTGTCGTCGGGCCGGCGTGCGGCCGCATCGCAGCCGGGTGGATCCGGTGGTGCAGATGGGGGAGTCGGGGTGTCCGACCGCCCCGAGCCTGTCGTCCACCGGTCGGTCCGGGCGGCCGAGGCCGCAGCCATCACCGGCGCACCGGGTCCGGCCGACGGGGTGCCGTCGGATCGGCGTGCGGCCGCATCGCAGCCGGGTGGATCCGGTGGTGCAGATGGGGGAGTTGGGGTGTCCGACCGCCCCGAGCCCTTCGTCCACCGGTCGACCCGGGCGGCCGAGGCCGCAGCCGTCACCGGCGCACCGGGTCCGGCCGACGGGGTGTCCTCGGGTCGGCGCGTCGCCGCATCGCTGCCGGGCCACTCCGCTGTTGCCCATCGGAGGGTCGCGATGCCCCACCACTCCGACTCCGCCGTGCACCTCCTCGCCCGGGCCACCGAAGCCGCCGTCTACACCGGTGATCTGCGGCGCAGTCGGGAAGCGGTTCGAGTCGCGGGGCGATTGGGTGTCGGGCCGCCGGGGGCACTCGGTGGGCTCGCGGCTGCCGTGGACGGGCGTTACGAGGACGCGCGGGAGTTGTTGCGAGTGGCGGCGGGACACAGCGAACCGGGCGGTGATCCCGCGCTGCTCGGGCACGGCGGCCCCGGCGCCGATCTCACGCTCCCCGAACACGGTTCCCGTGCCGACATCCCGCTCCCCGTCCACGGTTCCCGTCCCGACCTCACCCTCCCCGTGCACGGCCCCGGCGCCGACCCCACGCTCCTCGTGCACGCAGGTATCGCCGCGCTGATGCTCGGGGACCACACCCTCGCCGCCACCGCGACCGTACGGGCCGTCTCCTCGGCGCGGGCGCGGGGCGCGACCGCCACCGTGGCCCAGGCGCTGGAGTTCCGTGCCTACGCCGATTTCTGGAGCGGACGCCCGCACGCCGGTGCGGCCACCGCCCTGGACGCCCTGCGCCAGGCCTACGCCACCGGGCAGGACAACGGCGCCTGTCATCTGCAGGCCGCCCTCGCCATGTTCGCGGCCCTCACCGGCGACGAGGACACCTGCCGCGAACGGGCCGCCGCCGCACGGTCGTACGCCCTCACCCACGGTCTCGGTCTGCCCGCCGCGCTGGCCCAGTGGGCGCTCGCCTACCTCGATCTCGCGGCCGGTCGTTTCGCCGGCGCCGCTGCTCGATTGCGCGCCCTCGCCGGGTTCGGGCCGGGGCACGGTCACCGGGCGATCCGGCACCTGGCCACCCCGCACTACGTCGAGGCCGCCGTCCGCTCCGGTGACACCCGGGTCGCGCGGGCCGCCCATGCCGACTACGACCGGTGGGCCAGTGCCGTCCGCAGTCCCGACGACCTTGCCCTGAGCGCCCGTTGCCGTGCGCTGCTCGCCCCCGGCGCCGAGGCCGTCGAGCACTACCGCGCCGCCCTCGACCTCCACGCCCACGGAACCCGTGACTTCGAACGCGCCCGCACGGAGCTGCTGTTCGGCGGCGCGCTACGACGATTGCGTCGCCGTACCGAGGCCCGCGACCGCCTGCACAGCGCACTTGAGGCCTTCGACGCCTTCGGCGCACCGCACTGCGCGGCGCAGGCCCGCGCCGAACTCCGTGCCCTCGGTGCCCCCGCAACTCCCGCACACACGGCCGCCCTTGACCCCACCGCCCGCCTCACGGCCCAGCAACTCCTCATCGCCCGCATGGCCGCCGACGGCGCCACCAATCGCGAGATCGCCGCCCGCCTCGCCCTGAGCCCGCGCACGATCGACCACCATCTGCGGGGTGTCTTCACGCGGTTGGGGATCCGGTCCCGGATCGACCTCGTTCGGTTGCTGGGTGGGGGTGGGGACACCAGGGGCACCGCCTAGGGCCGCCGGCGAGACCGTCGTCGGGCCGTGCCGCGAGGACACCGCATCCTTACGGCGCCTCCCGCACCCCGAACGCCTCCGCGTCCCACGTTCCGGACAGCCGTGCCGCCAGCCAACTCGACGCGGCGGTACGGAAGTCGGCCGGAGGCAGTGCGGCCACCCCTGCGGGCACCGCGCCCAGCAGGGGCGCCCCGGCCACTTCCGGCAGGTCCGCCACATTGCAACGCGACGCAAGGTCGGGCGTGTTCGGCCAGCTGCCGATCACCACGCCCGCCAACTCAAGCTCGCGGGCGCGGAGTTCACGGGCCGTCAGTTCCGTCGTGTTGAGCGTGCCCAGGCCCGCCGACGCCACGACCAGGACCGGCGCCCCGAGCAGCGCCGCCGCGTCCGCGAGCGTGCCGCCCTCCGCGTCGAACCGGACGAGCAGCCCGCCCGCCCCTTCCACCAGCACCAGATCGTGCTCGGTGGCGAGCTTGGCCGCGGCCTCGGCGACATCCCGCGGACGTACCGGCGCCCGCCCGGCCCGCCGCGCTGCCGTCGCCGGTGCCAACGGGTCGGGATAGCGGGCGAGTTCGGCCGTCGTCACGGCGCCCGCGAGCCGCGCGACCTCCGCCGCGTCCCCGGGCTCGTCCGGCCGTACCCCCGTCTGTGCCGCCTTCAACACGGCCACCGAACGACCGGCGGCCAGCGCCGCGGCGGCAACCGCGGCCGTCGTGACCGTCTTGCCGACCTCCGTGCCGGTCCCCGTGATCACCAGTACCGACGACATGTCATCCCTCCCGAGCGGCCGCGCACACCGCGTCCGCGATCCGCGCCAGATCCGCGTCCCCGGTCACATACGGCGGCATCGTGTAGATCAGGTCGCGGAACGGACGCAGCCACACGCCCTCGCGCACCGCCGCCTCCGTGGCCGCCTTCATGTCGACGTCGTGGTCGAGCTGCACGACCCCGATGGCGCCCAGGACGCGGACGTCCCGCACGCCCGGCAGCTCACGCGCCGGTGCCAGTCCGTCCCGCAGCCCCGTCTCGATCCGTTTGATCTCCGCCTGCCAGTCCTGGCCGAGCAGCAGCTCGATCGAGGCGCAGGCGACGGACGCGGCGAGCGGGTTGCCCATGAAGGTCGGGCCGTGGGCGAGTACCGGGACCTCGCCGCGCGAGATGCCGTCGGCCACGCGCGCGGTGCACAGGGTCGCCGCCATCGTCAGGTAGCCGCCGGTCAGGGCCTTGCCCACGCACATCACGTCCGGCGTCACGGCCGCGTGGTCCGCCGCGAAGAGCGCGCCCGTCCGCCCGAATCCGGTCGCGATCTCGTCGAACACCAGCAGCACGCCGTGCGCGTCGCACGCCTCGCGCAGCACCCGCAGATACGCGGGGGAGTGGAACCGCATCCCGCCCGCGCCCTGCACCACCGGCTCGACGATCACCGCGGCCAGTTCGTCGGCGTGACGCTCGATCGCCGACCGCAACTGGTCGGCGTACGCCTCCTCGTACTCGGCCGGTGGCGCGTCCACGAAGACCTGGCGGGGCAGCACCCCGGACCAGAGTTCGTGCATCCCGCCCTCGGGGTCGCACACCGACATCGGCTGCCAGGTGTCGCCGTGGTAGCCGCCGCGCCAGGTCAGCAGGCGCTGCTTCGCGGGGCGGCCCAGCGAACGCCAGTACTGGAGGCACATCTTGACCGCGACCTCGACGGACACCGAGCCCGAGTCGGCCAGGAAGACATGCTCAAGGCCCTCAGGTGACATGTCGACAAGGTGCTTCACGAGTCGGACCGCGGGCTCGTGCGTCAGGCCGCCGAACATCACGTGGCTCATCCGGCCGAGCTGCTCGTGCGCGGCCTCGTTGAGCACCGGGTGGTTGTAGCCGTGGATCGCCGACCACCAGGACGACATGCCGTCCACGAGCTCGTCCGTGCGCCCGTCCGCCCCGCGCACCCTGAGCCGGACCCCGCTCGCCGACTCCACGACGAGCGGTTCCTGCCGGCCAGGCATCGGCCCGTAGGGATGCCAGACGTGCCGCCGGTCGAGCTCCAGCAGTTCGGCGACGGACAGGCCGGGCGGGGCGGGCAGGTCAGGCATTGGGCGCGAGATCCGTTCCGGCACCACGGCGACGGACGGAGACCAGGTCGGTACGGGGTTCGTTCAGTCCGGCCGCGGCTGCGGACGCAGGTACGGGTTCGGCAGCAGCCGTACCGCAGACTTCGCCACCCGCGTGCGACCCGCACCCGGCGCTGTCGCCGTTCTCGTGGGACCCGCAGCCGCCGCCCGCGTGCGAGCCGCAGCCCCCGCCCGCCGTCGCCCGGTGCTCCGGCAGGGTCACCTGGTCGGTGCCCTCCACCTCGAAGCCGGCGTCCGCGATCATCTCCAGGTCGGCGTGGCCGGCCTGGCCCTCGCTGGTGAGGTAGTCGCCGAGGAAGATCGAGTTGGCCAGGTTCAGGGCCAGCGGCTGCATCGTGCGCAGGTGGACCTCGCGGCCGCCCGCGATGCGCACCTCGGCGTCCGGGCACACGAAACGGACCATCGCGAGGATGCGCAGGCAGCGCTGCGGAGTGAGGTTCCACTCCTTGGAGAGCGGGGTGCCCTCCATGGGGATCAGGAAGTTGACCGGAACCGAGTCCGGGTCGAGGGCGCGCAGCGAGAACACCACGTCGACCAGGTCCTCGTCGGTCTCGCCCATGCCCGCGATCAGCCCGGAGCAGGCGGACAGCCCGGCCGCGTGCGCCTTCTGCACGGTGTCCACGCGGTCGGCGTAGGTGTGCGTGGTCGTGATGTCCCCGTACGTCGCCTCGGACGTGTTGAGGTTGTGGTTGTACGCGTCCGCGCCGGCCGCCCGCAGCCGCTCGGCCTGGCCGTCGGAGAGCAGGCCGAGGCAGGCGCACACCTCGACGTCCTCGTTCTGGTCCTTGATCGCCTTGATCGTGTCCGAGACCCGGTCCACGTCACGGTCGGTCGGTCCGCGCCCGGACGCCACCAGGCAGACCCGCTTGGCACCTCCCGCCAAACCGGCGGCCGCCGCCTTCGACGCCTCGTCCGGCTTGATCCAGGTGTACTTCAGGATCTCGGCCTTGGAGCCGAGCCGCTGGGAGCAGTAGGAGCAGTCCTCGGGACACAGTCCTGACTTCAAGTTGACGAGGTAGTTGAGCTTCACCCGGCGGCCGAACCAGTGCCGGCGCACCTTGCCGGCCGCGGCCACCACATCGAGCACGTCGTCGTCGGAAGTGGCGAGGACGGCAAGGGCCTCCTCGCGGGTCGGCAGCTCGCGCCGAAGCCCCTTGTCCACCAGCGTGTTCAGCAGGTCCATGAGAGCCGATCCTGTCCTACGGAGCAGCTTCCGGCCAAGGAGAGTTCGTACAACGAAGAGACTTCGTCGTGTGTGTCTTGCCACATCATGGGTGGCTGGACCTGCGGTTAGTGTCTGTCCACTGCCTACAAAAGCCCGGAGGAGCCATGGCGTTCGGCTGGATCGACGAGCAGGCGCTGCTGCGCCGCCGCGCCGGGCTCGTACGGACCCTGCGCCCGCGCCCGGCCGACTCCCCGCTCCTCGACCTCGCGAGCAACGACTACCTGGGTCTCGCCCACCACCCCGAGGTCGCCGAGGGCGCGGCGCGGGCCGCGTACACCTGGGGCGGCGGCTCGACCGGGTCGCGGCTCGTCACCGGGACGACGGAGCTGCACACGGAGCTGGAGCGCGCGCTGGCCGACTTCTGCGGCTTCGAGGCGGCGCTGGTCTTCTCCTCGGGGTACGCGGCCAACCTCGCCGCGGTCACGACCCTGGCCCCGCACGGCTCGCTGATCGTCTCCGACGCGGGCAACCACGCCTCCCTCATCGACGGCTGCCGGCTGGCCCGGGGCACCACGCAGGTGGTCCCGCACACCGACCCCGAGGCCGTGCGCAAGGCGCTGCGGACGCACGAGGGGCACGAGGGCGCGGCGGTCGTCGTGTCCGACACGGTCTTCTCGGTCGACGGCGACGCGGCCCCGCTCGCGGCACTCGCCGGGGTGTGCCGGGAGCACGGCGCGGGACTGCTGGTCGACGACGCGCACGGACTCGGCGTCCTCGGGGACGGTGGGCGCGGCGCCCCGCACGCGGCGGGACTCGCGGGCGCCGACGACGTGGTCGTGACGGTCACGCTGTCCAAGTCGCTGGGCAGTCAGGGCGGAGCCGTCCTCGGGCCCGCGCGGGTGATCGACCACCTGATCAACGCGGCCCGCACGTTCATCTTCGACACGGGCCTGGCCCCCGCGGCGGCGGGCGCCGCCCTGGCGGCTCTGGGGCTGCTGCGCCGGGAACCGGAGCGGGCGGCACGCGCGCGTGCGGTGGCCGCCGAACTGCACGCACGACTGACCGCCGCGGGGCACGAGGCGGTACGCCCCGACGCCGCGGTGGTCTCCGTGCGCGCGCCGTCCCCGGAGGGGGCCTTGCAGTGGGCGGCCGACTGCCGTGCCGCGGGGCTCGTCGTGGGGTGCTTCCGTCCCCCCTCCGTGCCCGACGGCATCTCACGGCTCAGGCTGACTGCCCGCGCGGACCTCTCCGAGGCGCAGATCGAACGCGCTGTAGGTGTGATCGGCGAAACGCGACCATGAGTCGGCGTGACACGGCCGTGCACCACCGGATGCGGAACTGATCAGGTCCTGGACACGGAACCGATCAGGCGTCGAACGCGGCCGTGAAGCCCGCCCAGCTCTCGGGGGAGAAGAGCAGGACAGGTCCTGTCGCGTCCTTGGAGTCGCGCACGGCGAGCAGCCCCGCCCAGGGGCCGGAGCGCGGCAGCGCCGTCTCGACGCAGTTGTTGGCTCCGGTGCTGTAGCTGCTGCGCAGCCACCGCACACCGTGCAGATCGGTACTGGAAGGAACGTTCCGAGGCAGTGCTGACATGGTGCCTCCTTACGCGCCGTCACCTATCCCGGCGATGTAATCCAACGAGTCCTCGGGTGAAAGGGCATAGATCTGAAGGGTGTTGAAGGCCTCGATGTAGGCCTGGAGGTCTTCTTTCCGTTCGAGGTAGAGGCTACTCGTCAAGTGGTCGAGAACAACCACGTCCAGATCAGAAGTGCTCGAAAATGAGAAGACAACGAAAGGCCCGGTGACGCCGACATGCGCCCCGGCGGTGAACGGCAGTACCTGAAGCCGCACTTGAGGCAGGCGCGCGGCCTCGATGAGCCGTGCCAGCTGGCGTGACATGACGTCAGGGCCGCCGATCTCCCGGCGCAGCACCGCCTCGTCCAGGATCGCGCTGAGTTTCAGCGGCGGATTCGAACGCAGGACGTCCTGTCGGGCGAGCCGCACCTCGACCAGCGCGTCGAGCCGTTCGTCGTCCAGACCTCCGACGGCAGCCCTGGTCACCGCCCGCGCGTACTCGGGCGTCTGCAACAGCCCGGGCACCACCGAGGTCTCCAGTGTGCGCATCGCGCTCGCCTGGGACTCCAGACTGATGAAGTCGCGGTACGTCGTCGGCAGCACCCCGCGGTAGGCGTGCCACCAGTGGTGCCGGCCGCCGCCCTCGTCGGAGCCCGCCAGCATCTGGAGCATCTCCCGCAACTGCGGATCCGAGACCCTGTAGGCGTCCAGCAGTAACCGCACATCGGCCGGTTTCACACCGCTGGCGCCGGTCTCGATCCGGCTCACCTTCGACTGGTGCCAGCCCACCATCCGGGCCGCCTCACCACTGGTGAGCCCCGACCCGGTGCGCAACAAACGCAGTTCGGCGCCCAGCTTCCGGCGGCGCACCGCGGGTCCGTGCTGCATGGGTCACTCCTTACTCCTTCCGGGCCGCCCAAATACGGTCTCCCGTCGTAGAGTTCACCGCTTTGAGCGACAGATATATGCATATCTTGGTGGATCGCCACCCGTGACCGGCGCGGTAATGGCAGTCTGGCGACGAAGCACCAGTCCGGGACCGTACTCGAACCATCCGCTCTGTGTCGGACCCCGGTCCCGCGGGAAAGGGACGACGTCGCCATGGCAGACCACCTGGAAGCATCCGTCACTCTGCCGAGCGAACCCGCTTCGGTGGCCACCGCCCGCGGTTATGTGGTCTCGACGTTGGCGGAGTGGGGTCTGCCCTCCGACACCGAGGTCGCCGACACCGTCCGGCTCATCGTCTCCGAACTGGCCACCAACGCCGTACAGCACACCTTCGGCCAGTCACCCACCTTCACGGTGGACATCGTGCTGGACCGTGACGAACAACTGCGCATCGGGGTGACCGACAGCCACCCCCGGTTTCCCAAACGCCTGCCGGCCGCCGTCCAACAGGACAACGGCCGGGGCATGGTGATCATTCGTTGGCTGGCCGCGGAGTGCGGCGGCCGGCTGCGGGTGCGGGCCACTCCGGAGGGCGGCAAGACGGTCTCCATCGAACTTCCGTGGACCGTACCGGCGCGGCCGGTCACGACCGCGGGAACGCAGGAGCCGTAGGGCCTGTGTCGTGCCCCGCGGGGGCGACGGCGTGTCATCGGGGCTTGCGGCGCAGATTGCGGCGGATCTTGTCGCCGAGCAGGTGCCGCAGCATGCGCTGCGCCATCTCGATGTCGACGACGGTGCCGCCGGA
>NZ_JBSFLV010000119.1:0-27899 GCF_053599215.1 Streptomyces sp. NPDC001002
CAAAGGGGGTAAAACGTGCGGCCCGGTGAGGTGTCCCGACGGCGCGTACGGGTCGGTGTGCTGTCCGTGACAGATCGCCGGGGCCCGGTTTCGTCGACCCGGCGATGGACCTGTTCGAGGACCTGCACACCCTCGCCCCGCCGCTGCAGAAGCTCGACGACCGCGAGCGGGCCATCATCGAGATGCGCTTCGGCCAGGAGATGACCCAGGCGGACATCGGCCGCGAACTCCACGTGTCCCAGATGCACATCTCCCGTCTGCTGAACCGCACCCTCGCCAAACTCCGCACCGGTCTTCTGGAGACATGAGTTCCCCGCCACCGCACACGGGCCCACTCACGCAGCGTCAGAAGGACCACACCGGACATGAGCACTGAGCACGACCCTCTCCACCAGCCTGCCGCGCCGGTCGTGACCGAGCCCGTGCCGGATCTCCAACTGCAGATGCTGATACGGCTGATCGGACAGGACGCCCGCGCGACGCTGCCGCTGACGCTGGTGGTCGGCGGCGGCTTCCTCTACGGCGATCTGATCTCCCACGAGACATGGACGGCCGAGTGGGCACGCAGCCTGCGCGGTATCGACGGCCCGGGCGCCGATCTGCTCGAACACTTTCCGCAGCAGGTGGATCAGGCGGTCGTCGACAGGCAGGGGCACGACACTCCGCAACGGCTGCCTCAGTGGATCCACCTGCGTGATGCCACCGGAGTCACCGGAAGCGAGCCCGTCCACATGCCGTTGTGGCGCGGCCGGCTGACGGACGTGTCGGGCTGGTCCCTGGGCAAGCCCGCCTGACCCCTGTCGAATGAGACCTGACCCTTGTCGAACGGTGATACCTCACCCTTATCGAATGGGCCGACGGCCGGAGCGCCGGGACCAGCGAGCGGCGACGAGGGCGAGCGCGGCCACCAGGACCGCGACGCCGATCGCCAGCAGGTAGCCCAACCCGTTCGCGGCGACGCCGACGATGCCCAGAATGACGGCGATCAGGACGAGAAGCAGGAAAAGAACCATGCCAGAACACCACCGCTGCCGTTGCCGCCACCTGAAGGACCTATAGATCCCGGGTTCCCCCGCTTTCGCACCTGACACCATCCACCAGCCACACGCCCCGCCCTCGGTCCGCCAGCAGCAGGCCAACTGCGAGCAGCAGTGCCGCTGTTGCCGCGATCGGTGCCACCAGGAACGCTCCGACGCTTCCGTGACCGTCGGCGAGGAACCCGGCCAGCGCCTGCCCGGCCGCGGTGCCGAGAGGTCCGGCCCCGCACACGATCGTCATCGTGACGGTGGCCCGGTCGGGTGGCGCGAGTCGTTCGGTGAGGGCGTAGAGACTGATCAGGTAGGGCGCCACGGTGACGCTTGCGACGGCCACGGCGGCGGGAACGGCGTGCAGCCTCTCCCCCGCGACCAGGGTCAGCCCGCCAAGCAACAGGGTGGCCGCGAAGGTCACATAGCGGAGGCGCAGAGTGAATCGCGCGGGTAGCCAGGCGCAGGCGGCGCCGGCCAGGGCGCTTCCGATGCCGAAGACGGCGTAGAGGAGTCCGGCGGTGCCGGGGCGGCCACTGTCGTCGGCGTAGGCGGTGACGCCGGTCTGGACCGCGCCGAACACGGCGCCCATCGCGGCCATGGCCAGGAACATGGCGGCAAGTGGGCGTCGCGGCAAGGGAGTTCGTGACGTCTTCGGTGTCGGCTGACGCATTGCGCCCTGTCCGCTGAAGGTCAGCGTGAAGGGCAGGGTGGCCAGTGCCAGCAGGGCGATGGTCCCCATGGTCGGTGCTGCCGGTCCGATCGGGGTGAGCAGTCCGACGATCGCGGGTCCGACGACGAAGCTCGTCTCGTCGGCGGTCGCTTCGTACGACAGCGCGGTGGGCATGAGCGCGTGCCGGTCGCGTGCGTGCAGCAGACGGGACCAGTGCACACGTACCAACGGACCGATCGGCGGTTGGGTGAGGCCGGCAAGGGCCGCCGCCACGAGCATGCTCGCGCGGTCGGCGTGGGTCGCGGCGATGAGGCCGGTCAGGGCAGCGATGTTGGCGACCGTCGTGGCCGCCCCGACGGAGCGGTGACCGAGTTGGTCGGACAGCGCTCCGACGATCGGACCGCCGACGGCGGTGGCGATGCCCTGGGCCGCCGCGGCGAGGCCGGCGAAGGCGTAGCTGCCGGAGGCGGCACGGACGAGGATGAGTGTCGCGAGGGCCGAGGTCGCGTAGGGAAGCCGGGCCAGGAATCCCAAGGGGAAGAACCCCGCACGTGGGACACGCAGAAGGGACCGATACGCCATTGGTGTCTCCAATGAGCACGTCTGTAAGACGCGCTACCCAGCCACCGGCGCGTTGACGATCCCGATTCTGCTTCGCAGCGTAGCGAGCGGACCCGCGTGTCACCACAGTGCGAGGTCTCCTCGCCTACGGGGCGAGCCTCCATTCCTGAGAGCCGTCCGTCGCCGCGTTCTGCAAGGTCAGCGGTGAGCCGGCGGACGCGCCCGTCAGGTACAGGCTCGTGTTCTTGACCGACTGCAGCTTGTAGAACCCCTGGCCCGTCCTGATCAGGTTCCAGCTGCCGGTGGCGCTGTTGTCGACCCACTGGCCGATCCGTTGGCCGACCGTGGCGTTGCCCGTCCAGATCGCCGCCGCACGCCCGCCCGACTTGTTGAGCAGCGACACTCCACCGTTCGGCTCGGTCACCACGTGCCAGTACTGGGTGTCCGGGTCCGAGGCGGAACCGCGGTCCTCCAGGACGACATCGGGCACGTCCGCATTGCCGATGTTCGCGTCGTTGGTCTTGCTCCCGGTGCCGATCACCTGGCCGGTCTTCTGGTTCACCAACCGGTGGTAGGCGCCCTTCGACCGCCCGAGGTCGACCTCGGCGAAGGCGATCGTGGAGGTGCCCTGGTTGTTGAGGATGGCGATACGGCCGGTGCCGGTGACGTACTGCAGGTCGCGGCTGTAGCCGGCGCGTGAGGTGGTCTGGTACTCCTTCCAGACGCCGTCGCTACGACCGCTCTTGTTGACCCATACGTTGCCGCTGCCCGCCGCGTTGTAGACCAGGCGCCCGTCGGGGAGCTTGATGACGACCGGACTGCCGCCCGTCGCGAGCGTGCGGGAACCGGTGTCGACCGGCAACGAGGTGACGGGGTCGCCGGTCGGTGAACTCCGGTAGAACTTCAGCGGGTTGTCGACGACGACGTACCTCGTGTTGGCTCCCCCGCCCCAGTACTCGAAGGTCAGAAGCCACTTGTGGTCCGTGGTGCGCACGACGTTCGTCATGCCCGGCCGTCCGCCGCCGATCTCCATCTTGCCGCCGCCCATGTTCTGGGTCAGTCCGGCGACATCGACGACGGGTCCGCTCCAGTTCGGGCTGCGGCCGTCCCAGGTCTTGTGGGCGAGGATCTGGCCGTGCGAGTCGGTGGCGGTGTCGTTCGCGGGGTCCAGGGTCGGGGCGCCGGTGGCCGGGTCGAAGCCCGTGTAGTCGTTCTCGTCGGAGTAGTAGCAGACCAACTTGCCCTTGTAGACCATCAGATAGGGCTCCCAGAGGGGATCCACCTGCTTGCTCGTGTTGGCCGTGGCGACGTTCTGCCCGATCGCGCCCGCGCTGCCGCCCTGCCAGCCGCCGGTCGCGATGACGTTGACGACCTTCCAGGACTTCCCCTGGTCGGTGCTGGAGTACAGGGCGATGGCCAGGTCGCTGCGGTCGCCGTCGTTGGACGGCGTCCAGTTGGGGTCGGCCGCCTTGTGCTCCTTGTAGTACTGGTCGTCGCCCGACACGACGCTCGCGAGAAGCAGCGTGCCCCGCTTCAGCTTTCCGACGTTCTGCGGAAGCGTGTAGAGGTAGGGGTTGGTCCAATTGCTCGTGTACTTCGCGTACTTGGGGTCCTTGGAGAGGTACGCGGGCGCCTTGACCTCCGACAGCGGCTGCCAGCTCGTTCCGTCGTCGTCGCTCTTGTAGACCGGGAGCGTCTGTCCGTCGGCGCTGCCCGATGCCGGTACGACGGTGGACCTCTCGAACGACGCGACCAGACGTCCGCCGGGCAGTTGCGCGGACTTCGGGTACACGGCGCAGTTGCCCCGCCCCTTCAGGCACGGCTCGCTCCCCAGTTGATAGAGGATCCCGCCCGTCGGGTTGTACGCCTGGGCGCCGCCCGCCATCGGCAGCGCCAGCATCGCGCCGGCCCCGACGAACGTGCCCAGCACCTTCACCGCTCTGCTTCTTCGCACAGCTACTCCTTCGACTCCGACGGGTCCTTCGGGGAAACGAGCACGCGTACGTCCCACGGGCCGAGCTCCAGCGCCGTGCCCGTGGGCAGAGAGGCGCCGCTCAGCACGTCGACGAGATCGACCGGCACCGCCGAACGGGCCGGCTCCCAGCTCCAGTTGTGGACGATGTGCACCCTGCGGCCGTCGGGCGAGGTGCCGGTCGTCACCGTGACCGAGGCCGGCAGGTCGCCCCACCCGCTGGCGGCGGTCGGCGCCAGCCACTCGGCCAGGGCCCGGGCGAGATCGCGGCCGGGCACGGTACCGACGTACGTGACCCGGCCCTCCCCGTGCCGCCGCGTGGTCACGGCGGGCCAACGGCCGAAGTGCGGGTGCTCGTAGGCGGCGAGGACCTGGGCGTCGGTGACGGTCAGGCCGTCCGCCCAGTGCGTCGCCGTCGCGGTCGCCGGCAGCAGGAAGGGACTGTCCGGCACGGACCGGACGGGCACGGCCTGCGAGAGGTTGCTGAATTCGTCGTACGACACTCCCGCAGCGGCGGTGAGGCGGGCGGGCGCCGGTTCGTGCCGGGCCCGTGCCTCGTGGTCGGCGTAGCCGGTGCGGGGCCCCAGGACCAGATGGCCGCCGGCCTGTGCGTAGGCGGCGAACCAGTCGAGCGTGGAGTCGTCCGCGAGGTAGAGGGCGGGGACGACGAGAACGGGGTGGCGGCGCGCCGCCTCCTCCGGTGACAGGCCCGCCCGTTCGCCGCGCGGGTCGTGCAGTTGGCGGACGTGGACGATGCGGACCTGGCGGCCGGCGTCGAAGGCGCCGCGGTAGAAGGGGTCGAGGATGCGGTGGTAGGCGGCGGGGTCCGGTTCGCCGTCCGGGGTCGCCAGGGGCGGGTGCTTCTGCATCAGCCACTTGCTCGGGGTTGAGTAGACGATCGTGAGGTCGGCGTCCGGCTCAAGGCCCGCGACGAGCGGCCCCGCGGCCTCGAACTCCTCCCCCAGCCGCGCCAGTTCGGCGTACGTGCGGCCCGGTCGGCCGCTGTGCGGGAGGACTCCGCCCCAGTAGGTCTCCGCGCCGAAGCGCAGGGTCTGCCACTGCCAGTACTCGATCATGCGGGCGCCGCGGCCGACGAGGGCCCAGGCGGCCTGGCGCCACTGGCCGTCGTAGGCGGGCCGGTTGTCCCAGGCCATGCCGATGGAGTTGGCGTTGGTCTCGGTGACCAGGAACGGCTCCTGGCGGGAGGAGAACATCCAGTCGGCGGTCTGCCTGAGGGACCAGACGCCCGTGGTCTTCCACTTCTGTTCGTGGGTGTCCGGGGTCGGATCGGGCAGGAGCAGGCCGTCCTGCATGTCGTAGTACGGGTTGCCGGTGGCGATGTCGAGGCGGTCGGTGAGCTCGTCGTCCTCGACCGCCGGGCGGGTGTAGGAGATGCAGGTGGTGACGAAGTGCTCGGGGCGGGCGTACTCGCGGACGATGTCGGCCTGCCAGCCGATGAAGTCGGTGCACTGGCGGGCCTGGAACTCCCGCCAGGCAACGTCGTATTGGGGCTGAACGTTGCCGTCGGGGGTCCACAGGTCGGCCCAGGTGGACAGGCGGTGGGACCAATACACCAGGCCCCACTCGCGGTTGAGGGTCTCGACGTCGCCGTACTTCTCGCGCAGGTGGTCGGTGAAGCGCTGGAAGACGCCTCGGTTGTGGAACAGCTCCAGGCCCGGTTCGTTGTCGACCTGGAAGCCGATGACTGCCGGGTGGTCGGCGTACCGGGCGACGATCTCGCGGATGATCCGTTCGGCGTGGAAGCGGAACGCCGGGTGGGTGAAGTCGACTTCCTGCCGGGCGCCCCAGCCGATGTGCTCGCCGGTGCGCCGCTCGCCGGTGATCTCCGGGTACTGCCGTGCCAGCCACGGCGGTACGGCGTAGGTGGGGGTACCGAGGATGACGGAGATGCCGCGTTCGTGGGCGCCGTCCAACACCGGTTGCAGCCAGTCGAGTTCGAAGCGGCCGTTCTCGGGTTCCCAGGTCGACCAGACCGATTCGCCGACCCTGATGACGGTGAAGTGTGCCTGGGCCATGAGGTCGAGATCGGTCTTGAGCTGCTCGTCGGGCCGTACGTCGGTCCCGTAGGCGGGGTGGTACTCGTGGTAGTAGGCGGCGCCGAACAGAACGCGGGCGGGCAGATCCGCCATGGACAAACCTCCGGAATGCAGGGGGTGTTGGGGGGTACCGGGAAAGGGCTACTGCTTGACGCCGCCGGTGGCCAGGCCGCTCTGCCAGTACCGCTGGAGCAGCAGGAAGGCCAGGACGAGCGGGAGGATCGAGATGAGGGATCCGGTCACGACGAGGGCGAGCATGTCGCTGCTGGCTCCGGCGCCGCCGTTCTGGGCCTGGTCGGCCCAGCGGGCGAGCCCGACCGTGATGGGGTACAGGTTCGGGTCGTTGAGCATGATCAGCGGCAGGAAGTAGTTGTTCCAGGTGGCGACGAGGGTGAAGAGGATGACGGTCACCAGGCCGGGGGCGAGCAGCCTCAGCGCGATCGTGGTGAAGATCCGGAACTCTCCGGCACCGTCCATGCGGGCGGCCTCGATGAGGCTGTCGGGGACGGCGTCCTCGGCGTAGATCCGCATGAGGTAGAGGCCGAACGGGCTGATGAGCGAGGGCAGGATGACGGCCCAAGGGGTGTTCACCAGGCCCGCCTTGGCGAAGAGCAGGTAGGTGGGGATCGCCAGGGCGGTGGTCGGGATCATGATGGCGCCGAGGACCAGGTTGAAGGCGGCGCCGTGGCCGCGGAAGCGGTACTTGGCGAAGCCGTAGCCGGCCGCCGCGGCGAGCAGTGCGGCGCCGAGCGCGCTGACCCCGGCGTACAGGACCGTGTTGAGCAGCCAGCGGCCGTAGACGCCGTCGTCCTGGGTGAAGGTGGCCTTGATGTTCGACAGGAGTTGCGGCGCGTGCGAGAACCACAGGCCGAAGGTGTTGAACAGGTCCTGGGTGCTCTTGGTCGAGGCGACCAGCAGCCAGAACAGGGGCAAGAGGAAGTACGCGAGGGCGGCGAGCATGGCGATCGTGAGCGGGGTGCTGCGGCGGCGGGCGGAGGGCGATCGGCGGCGCGGGCGGGCCTCGGCGGGAAGTCCCTTCGTCGCCGCGGGGGTTGAGGCTGCGGGCGTCACGGTGGTCATGCGGTCCTCCTGCGGTTCGCCGTGAGCAGGAAGCCGTACGACACGATGACGATGACCAGACCGAGGATGAAGGACACCGTGGCCGCGTAGTTGGTCTGCTGGCTGATGAAGGCGACGGAGTAGGCGTAGAGGTTGGCGGTGTAGGAGCTGGAGATGACGTCCGGGGCGACCTTCATCAACAGGTTCGGCTCGTTGAAGAGCTGGAAGCTGCCGATCACCGAGAACAGCAGGGTGAGGGTCAACGCCGGGCGCAGCGCCGGGAGTTTGATGGACCAGGCGATCCGCCAGGCGCCGGCGCCGTCCATGGCCGCGGCCTCGTACAGCTCGGCGGGGATGGTGCGCAGGGCGGCGTACAGGATGATCATGTTGTAGCCGACGAACTCCCAGGTCACGATGTTCGCGAGGCTGCCGAGCATCCAGCTGTCGGTGAGGAAGTGCGGGGCCGGCAGATGGAGGTCGTGGCTGATCTGGGCGAAGGGGCCGAAGTCGGGGCCGTAGAGGTAGCCCCACATGAGGGTGGCGATCACGCTGGGGACGGCGTACGGGACGAAGATGCCGAGGCGGATCACCCGGGCCAGGCGGAGCAGGCCGCTGTCCAGCGCGAGGGCGAAGCACAGGGCGAGCAGCAGCATGACGGGGACCTGGATGACGAAGAACAGGGCCACGCGGCCCAGCCCCTTGAGGAGTTGGGGGTCCTTGAGGGCGGTGACGTAGTTGTCCAGGCCGACGAAGGTCGAGCCGCCGATGAGCTTCTCCTGGAAGAGGCTGAGGTAGGCGGCGTAGCCGAGCGGGGCGAGGAAGAGGAGCAAGAACAGCGCCATGAAGGGGGCGATGAACAGGGCTCCCGCGGTGCCGTGCCGCCGGCGGGGGCGAGGTGGGGCTTTGGTGCGGGCGTCCGCCGTGGTGGTGGCCATCGTCAGCCTCCCTTGACCGTGAAGCCCTGGCTCTTGGCGAAGGTGGTGATGCGCGACTGCCAGGAACCGAGTGCGCTGACGGTGTCGGACTTGTCGGCGAGGGACTTGCCGACGGTCTCCGTCCAGTCGGTGGCCACCCGGTCGAGGAACGGCGGCCACTGGAAGGCGGGGTCGACCTGGGCGCTGATGTCCGCGAAGACCTGGTTGACCTTCTGGCCGCCGTAGAACGCGGGCGCGTCACCGAGGAAACTCGCCTCGCCGAGCAAGGCCTTGGTCGCCGGAAAGAAGAACTGTTCGGTGGCGAACATCTTGGCGCTGGCGGGGTCGCTGTTGAGGAACTGCGCGAACACGGCTGCCTGGATGGGGTTCTTGGTGGAACGGATGACGGCCGTGGTGGAGCCGCCCCAGTTGCCCGAGCTGGGCTTGGCGGCGTCCCACTGCGGCAGCGGGGCCGCGCGCCACTTGCCCGCGGTGGCCTTGGCGGAACCGGAGAGGAAGGCCGGACCCCAGGCGCCGGTCAACCAGGTCGCGTACTTGCCCTTGTTGAGGGCCGCGTACCAGGCGTCCGTGAAGTCAGGCTCGACACCGATCACGCCGTCCTTGGCGAGGGTGCCCCAGTACTCGCCGAGCTTCTTCGAGATCGCGTCGTCGACGCTGATGGTGATGTCGCTCTTGCCGGAGGTGACGTACGGCTTGGCCCCCGCCTGCCACAACAGGCCGTGCCAGGCGGCGACTTGGTTGGCGGCGAGGTTGGTGAGGTAGACGTCCGGGTCGGCCTTGTGGAGCTTGCGGGCGGCGGCCTCGAACTCATCCCAGGTGGTGGGGACTTCGATGCCGTGCTGGTCGAAGATGTCCTTGCGGTACAGCATGCCCATCGGACCGGTGTCCTGCGGTATCGCCCACACCTCACCGCCACTGCCGCTGACCTGCCCCCAAGTCCAGTCGACAAAGGTCGACTTGAGCGCGGAGGCACCGTAGGGACGAAGATCCAGCAGGCTGTCGGTGATGGTGAAGGTGGGGATCGCCTGGAACTCGATCTGCACCATGTCCGGGGCGCCACTGTTGGCCTTGAGCGCGGTCCGCAGCTTCGTGTACTGGGGCGTGCCCTGACCGGCGTTGACGACCTTGACCTTGACGGCCGGGTACTTCTTCTCGAAGAGCGCGACCTCCTTGTCGATGTTCGGCACCCAGGTCCAGAACGTCAGCTGGGTCGGCGTCTTCATGGCCTTGTCGATGTCGGCCTGGCTGACCGCATTGGTCGACGAGCCACCAGTACCGCCGCCGTCCCCACCACAGCCGGACAGAGTGACGGCAAGCGACAACGCACCGGTGCCGGCGAGAAAGCCTCGACGACTGAGAGAGGAGGACGAGTTGGAGAGGATTCCGGACATGCTGAACTCCCGAGAGAGGGTACGAGAAACCGGCACACCGACTGACGGCGTGCGGAAATCGACGTGATGGGAAGCGCCCCTTAGGGGCGCGGGGAACTGCGCGACCAGCCCCCACCGGCCCGCGGACAAAAGACCGCAGACCCAGCAGGGCAACTAACGGGGCGCCGCCGTAGACGCGCGAACAACAAGCTCGACCGGCGGATCAGCCATCGGCAACGGTTCCGCCTGCGGACTCTCGATGGCATGCACCAGCAACTTGAGCCCGTCCCGAGCCATCGCAGAGAACGGCTGCCGCACAGTCGTCAACGGCGGAGTCACATACGCGGAGACCGGAGTGTCGTCGAACCCGACCACACTGACGTCCTCGGGAACCCGCCGCCCCGCTTCGGCCAGCGCCCGCATCAGCCCGATCGCCATGTCGTCGTTCGCGGCGAACACGGCGGTCACCGCAGGGTCGGCGACCAGTTCACGACCGGCCGCATGACCCGAGGCCGCCGACCAGTCGCCCTGCACGACCGCCGGTTCCGCCCGTCCGCGCGCGGCGAGCGCGGCACGCCAGCCTTCCAGACGATCCCGGGCCGAGTACCAACGCTGGGGACCCGCCAGATGATGGACCGTGGTGTGGCCCAGCTCCAGCAGGTGATCCGTGGCCGCGCGCGCCATCTGGTGGGAGACGATGCCGGCCGTGACGACGTGAGGAGCGGCGAAGGGCGGAGGCGCGCCGAGGACGAGGATCGGTACGTCGAGCCGCGCGGAGAGCACCGCGCCGCCCTCCTCGTCGATCGGCTCGGAGATGACGATGCCGTCCACGCCCTGCTCCAGGAGCGAGTCGACGGCTCCGGCGATGCCCGCCGTCTCGCCCTCCATGGTGTTGACCACGCGGAGGGCGTAGCCGGTGTCCCGGACGGCCCGCTCGACACCCATGAGCAGTGAGGCCGGACCGTACAGGGCGGTGCCGAGTGTCACGACGCCGATGGACCTGGTGCGGCCGGAGGCCAACGCGCGGGCCGCGTTGTTCGAGCGGTAACCGAGTTCCTCGGCCGCCGCCAGCACCCGACGGCGTACGTCTTCTGAGACGTACGGCTCGTCGTTCATGACCCGGGACACCGTCTTCTGCGACACGCCCGCGAGGCGCGCCACATCCACACTGCGCGGTGCGGCTCCCGCGCCGCGCCCTGCCCCTGGTGCCATGGCGTCTCCCGATCTTCGGCAGTCGAATCCTAGTCCCAGTCGGGTGTATGACTGCGCTGTCATGACTGCGCAGTCATATCTACGCAACGAGGCTGGACGCGTCAAGACTTCGCGCAACATCTTCGTAATCCGACCCAGACCCAGACCCCGGACCCGCACCCGCACCCGCACCCGCACCCGCACCCGGATGCGCCGAATTCGCCGAGCGACCCCGGCTGTCACCCCCGTCACCGGGGTATGTCCGCATCAGTCGACTTCACGAGTGGGGGTTGCCGGTGTCAGAGGTCGGCCGTTGGATGGACGGATTGGAAGAACAGGCGGCCGACGTCCTGCCCGCCGAGATCTACGGCTACTTCCGCCGAGGCGCCGGTCAGGGGCTCAGCGTGGCGGAGGCGAGCCGCTCCTGGGACGAGCTGCGGTTGCGCCCCCACGTGCTTCGCGATGTCTCCTCCTGCGACACCACAACCACCGTCCTGGGTACGCCGGTCAGCACACCCGTCCTCGTCGCGCCAAGCACCTTGCAGCGCAAGGCCCATCCGGAGGGCGAGGCCGCGACCGCGCGTGGAGTCGCGCGGGCCGGGTCGCTGCTCGCGGTCACGTCGAACACGGCCGTCCCCTTCTCCGCCTTGCCCGCGAGCGGGGCGCCCTGGTGGGTGCAGGTCTACGTGACCCGGGACCGCTCGCTGACCGCGGAAGTGCTGCGGCGGGCCAAGGCCGCCGGAGCCCGGGCGGTCGTCCTCACCGCCGACACGCCGGTCATCGGCTCGCGCGGCAAACCCGGTGCGCACGTGGCCGACTTCGTGCGACCGGAGGACCTGTACGGCAACATGCCCGGCGTTCCCGACCGGGAAGCCGCCGAGCACGCGCCCGATCTCACCCCCGACGTGATCGGCTGGCTGCGCGAACAGAGCGGACTGCCGGTCGTCGTCAAAGGGGTCCTACGGGGCGACGACGCACGGGAGTTCGGGGCGGCGGGCGCCTCGGGGTTGCTGGTCTCCAATCACGGCGGCCGGCAACTCGACACCCTCGCGCCCACCGCATGGGCGCTCGCCGAGGTGGTCGACGCGGTCGCCGGTACCGGCACGGAGGTCTACGTGGACGGCGGCCTGCGGCGCGGCACGCATGTCCTGGCGGCTCTCGCGCTCGGCGCCCGTGCGGTGTTCATCGGGCGACCAGTGCTGTGGGCGCTGACCGTGGCCGGCGACGCGGGGGTGGCTCGGCTCATCGACGAGCTCACCCAAGAACTGGCCGAAGCCATGCGCCTGACGGGAACGACATCGCCGGCGGGCGTGGCGCGCGATCTGGTGTGGAGGCCGCCGCACGCCAACTCGTAGCCGCCCGGCGTCACTTGCCCCGGCGTCCGCGTTCCGACTTGGGGGCGGGCAGGGCTCGTAGGCGCTCCGTGTGGCGGGTCTGCATGGTCGTGTTGGTGCGCAGGAAGTCCATGACCACCTGCAACTGCTCCACGCTGTACTTCGCGCTGATTTCCTTCGTGCTGTCCTCGATGTGCGGGGCGATGAGTTCGTAGCAGCGCCGGGCGCCCTCCGGGGTCACCCGTACGACGGTCTTGCGGCGGTCGACCGGGTGCGGGGTGCGGTTGAGCAGGCCGAGGTGCTCCAGGCGGTCGAGCATGGCGGTCACGCTGCCGGTGGTCAGGCCCAGGCGAGTGCTGAGTTCGCGCGGAGAGAGCTCGCCGGCACCGAGCAGAAGCTCCAGGCAGCGCAGATCGGTTTCGTTCACGCCGAGGAGACGGGCGGTCTCACGGTCGTAGTCGTCGACTGCCGACTGGTAGTCCTGCATGACTTTGCCCAGGTCAGCGAGGACCTGCTCCATGTCGTTTGACAATCGAGACATCTCCCTCCAGGGTAGAGATAGCTCGATAGTCGAGATACACGAGCTTCAAGTTACATTACGGTCAAGCGATCAGGGGATCACCAATGTCGCACAGTACAGTCCGGGCGGCCTCCGCCTCCGCCGCCGAAGAACGGCCTCATCCGAAGCGGTGGGCGGCGGCGATCGTCATGATCCTCGCGGCGTTGCTGGACATGATCGACGGCTCGATCGTCAACACGGCACTGCCGTCCATCGGGCGCGGTCTGCACGCCGATGCGGCGCAGTTGGAGTGGATGGTGTCGGCCTATCTGCTGGGCTTCGCCGCGACTCTGATCATCTCGGGGCATCTGGGAGACCGGTTCGGGCGCAAGGCGCTGTTCCTGACCGGCGTCTCGGGATTCGCCGTAGCAAGCCTGGCCAGTGCGGTGGCCACCGGTCCGGAGCAGCTCATCGCGGCGCGGGCGGTGCAGGGCGTGGCCGCGGCGGTCATCATGCCGCAGGTTCTCGGGTCGCTGCGGACGATGTTCACCGGTGCCGAGCGCGGCAAGGTGTTCGCGATCTACGGCGCGATCGCCGGGATCGCGGTGGCGACCGGCGTGCTGCTGGGCGGCGTACTGACGGACTGGGACCTGTTCGGCTGGGGCTGGCGCACCATCTTCGCGGTCAACCTCCCTCTCGCCGCCCTCGTGTTGGTGCTCGGCGCGTTGTGGATCCCCGGCTCCCGGGAGCGCGCGCCCGGGCGCATCGACGTCCTCGGCAATCTCGTGCTGGCCGCGTCGCTGGTGGCCGTCGTGCTGCCGCTGGTCGAGGGCCGTGCCAACGGCTGGCCGCTGTGGGGCTGGTTCTGCCTGGCCGGCGGGGTGGCGGGCCTGGTGCTGCTGAGCGTCGTGCAGTCGGTACGGCGTACGCCCGACCCGGTGCTCCCGACGAGCCTGTTCCGCAACCGGGCGTTCAGCGCGGGCCTGCTGATCCAACTGCTGTTCTACGGCGCCATGTCCGGCTTCATGCTGACCTTCACCATCTGGCTGCAGTCCGGGCAGGGCTACTCCCCCGCGCAGGCCGGTGTGTTGATGGTCGCCTTCAGTGGCGGCACCTTCATCACCGCGCCGATGGTCGACGGTCTGGTGGTGAAGTTCGGGCGAGTCGTCCTGCTGGTGGGCGGGCTGGTCATGGCGGGCGGGTTCTTCTGGGTCCAGTACGCCATCGAGCACGCCGCGTCCGTCCACACCGGTGCCTGGCCGCTGGTGCCCGGTCTGCTGGTCGCCGGTGCCGGCCTCGGGTTCCTGGTCGTCCCACTCGCGAACGTCGTGCTGTCGGCCGTGCCCGAGCGGATCGCCGGTGGTGCCTCGGGCGTCTTCTCCACCGCCCAGCAGTTCGGCGGCGCGCTGGGGGTCGCGGTCATCGGCAACGTCTTCTTCTCGAACGTCTCCACCGGCCTGACCGACGGCATCCACCACGCCGGTCCGTGGGCCGTCGGCGCGCTGGTGGTCTGCGCGCTGCTGTGCCTGGCCCTGCCGCGCACGGCGGTCGGCGCGCACCACGAAGGCCCGGGCGCGATCTGACGCGCGGGCGGCCGTCCGGCTTCAAGTGGTGAACTCCCTTCGCACGCAAGGGAGTTTCCCGGTGCCACCTCTTGACGTGTCTGGTTCAGACCTTTAGGTTCACGGCCCAGCGACCTCTACAGACACATCCAGCTCTCATATATGTGAACCCCTTCGTTCACGCCCTGATGCCGCCGAGCGGCGGCACACCCCCCGCCTCCGGGCCGTTCATGAAGGGAAGTTTCGGATGCAACAGGTGAGATCCGGCACCGCACGCGTCGCGCTGTGGGTGGCATTCCTGCTCACGGCGTTCACCAGCCTGTTGGCACAGCCGCCCGCGCAGGCCGCGCCGGCGGCGGAGCCGTTCCGCGTCCTCGCGCTCTACAACGGCACCTGGGATGCCGCCCACATCAGCTTCGTCCACGAGGCCAACACCTGGTTCCCCCAGCAGGCGGCCGCGAACGGCTTCACCTACACGTCCAGCAACAACTGGGACCTTCTCGCCAACGGCGGAGTCAACAGCTACCAGGTCGTCCTCTTCCTCGACGACCTGCCGCAGACAGCCGCCCAGCGCACGGGTTTTGAGAACTACATGCGCAATGGCGGCGCGTGGATGGGCTTCCACGTATCGGCCTTCACCACCAACGCGGCGAGCTGGTCGTGGTACCACAACACGTTCCTGGGCAGCGGCAACTTCCGCTCGAACACCTGGGGTCCGACCACCGCCGTACTGAAGGTGGAGGACCGTACCCACCCCTCGACGGTGAACCTGCCCGCGACCTTCACCTCGTCCGTCAGCGAGTGGTACAGCTGGTCCAACGACCTGCGCACGAACCCCGCCATCAAGATCCTGGCGTCCATCGACCCCAGCAGCTTCCCGCTCGGCACCGATCCCAACCAGACCTGGTACAGCGGGTATTACCCGATCCTGTGGACGAACACGAACTACAAGATGCTGTACGCCAACTTCGGCCACAACGCGATGAACTACGACACCAACACCACGTTGTCGTCGACGTTCGCCAGCGCGACGCAGAACAAGTTCCTCCTGGACGGGATCAAGTGGCTCGGCGGTTCCTCGTCCACCACTCCGCCCGGGGACGGCATCCCCTCGACCAACTGGTACAGCGTGCGCAACGGCGGCAACAGCACCTGCGTCGACGCCCGCGCCGCGGCCACGGCCAACGGGACCGCCATCCAGCAGTACGCCTGCAACTCCACCGCGGCCCAGCAGTTCCAGTTCGTCGGCACCGACAGCGGATACGTGCGGATCAACGCCCGCAGCAATCCGGCACAGGTCATCGACGTCGCCGAACGCTCCACGGCCGACAACGCGCCCCTGCAACTGTGGGCCTACTCCAGCGGCACCAACCAGCAGTGGCAGCCGGTGAAGGAAGCCAGCGGCAACTACCACTTCGCCGCGCGGCACAGCGGCAAGTGCCTGACCGCCTCCACCGCCGCCACCAACAGCGTTCAGCTCACCCAGCGCACGTGCGACGGCTCCGCCGCACAGAGCTTCCAACTGACCGCCCAGCCCTGACCGTTCGGTCCTGATGGTTCAGCCCTGAGCATCGGCCGGAGTCCGTCCGCCCGGTCGCCCGATCCCGTGTCCGCCGTTCAGCCGGTGGCCACGGGATCGGGCCGTTTTCGAGCCGTCGTAGAGCCGCCGCATGGGCAGGAGCGCGCGCTCCAGGGTCACGACCAGGCGATCTCCCCGACCCGGTCTACGAAGCGTCCGGAACCGGCACCGGGCTTCTCGGTCGCCAGGCCGACGATCGCGTCCGTCCCCTCGGTCACGGTCTGGGGCCCGCTGTGGCCGTTGAGGTCGGTCGCCGTGTAGCCGGGATCGGCGGCGTTGACGCGGATGTCCGGCAGGGCCTTCGCGTACTGGGTCGTCAGCATCGTCAGCGCGGCCTTCGACGCGGTGTAGAGGGGCGCGACGACGGAGGACTCGACGCGTGTCGGGTCGTGGGTGATTGCGAGGGAGCCCATCCCGCTGCTGACGTTGACGATGACGGGGTCCGCCGACCGGCGGAGCAACGGCAGGAACGCGGTGGTCGTGCGGACCACGCCGACGACATTGACGTCGAGGACGGCGAGGGCGTCGCCGCCGGTGAGCGTGGTGGGATCGCCGTACGGGCCGTGGATGCCGGCGTTGTTGATCAGGACGTCGATCGAGCCCTCGTGTTCGGCGACGTTCGCGGCCGCGGCGGCGACGGACGCGTCGTCGGTCACGTCGATGGGGACGTGGCGCGCGCCGAGCGCGGCGGCGGCCTCGGCGCCCTGTTCGGGGTCGCGGGCACCGAGCAGCACGGTGTGGCCGAGTTCGGTCAGACGGCGGGCGGTCTCGCGACCGAGCCCCTTGTTGGCTCCGGTGATGAAAATGATCGTCATGGGTTCGATTGTTCGTCCGCGCACGGCGCCCGGCCAGGGACGCCTCGACGGTAGGAGCAGCAGTACCACCGTCGACTCTCCTTCAGAGCGGCGCGGTGCAGCAGTATGGGTTTCATGACCACGACTTCCGGAGCCGGGCTGGGGGCGATGATCCGCACCTGGCGGGACCGGCTGCCCCCGTCGGCCGCGGCGCTGCCCGTGGGCCGGGCCCGGCGCGCGACCGGGCTGCGGCGCGAGGAACTGGCCGAGCTCGCCGGGGTGTCGGTCGACTACGTCGTACGTCTGGAGCAGGGACGGTCCACCACGCCCTCGGCGTCGGTGGTGGCGTCCTTGGCACGCGCCCTTCAACTGTCCTCGGCCGAGCGCGATCATCTGTACCGGCTGGCCCGACTCGCGCCGCCGGCGGACGGCGTGATCCGCGACCACATCACACCCGGAGTCCAGCGAGTGCTCAGCCGGCTCGGGGACGTCGCGGTCGCCGTGTTCGCGGCGGACTGGCAGCTGATCTGGTGGAACCGCAGCTGGGCCGCACTCCTGGGCGACCCCTCCTCCTCGCCGCCGCGGCTGCGCAACTTCGCCCGCGACCGGTTCCCGACGGGCCCGGGTCCCGCCTGCCTGACCCTGTGGCCGGTGACCGAGACCGACAAGGCGGCCACCGACGCCGCCGTCGTGTCCGACCTGCGCCGGGCCACCGGCCGCTATCCGCACGACTCCCGGCTGGCCGAGCTCATCGGCACGCTGAGCGCGGGCAACCAGCGGTTCGCCGACCTGTGGGCCACCGGTACCGTCGCCGCCCACCGCGAGGACCACAAGATCATCGAGCACCCCTCGGTGGGACCCGTCACCGTCGACTGCGACATCCTCAGCGACACGGACTCCGAGCTCAAGATCGTGATCATGACGACCGCGCCCGGCAGCCCCGACGAGACCAAGTTCCGGCTCGCCGCGATCGCCAGTGACGGACGCGCGCACGCCTGAGGGCGCCGGCGCCACCGGCTCACGGCCTCCCGCCACCGTCAGCCGTCAGTGCACGCTTTCCTTCCGGCTCCGCGAACGAGCAGGTGACCGGCGCAAGGTCTTCGTACCGCCGCCCGCCGCGGTTCGGGCCGCGGCGTCCGGGAGCGTGAAGGCGAAGGCCGCCGTCACCGCCGCGATCACCGCCAGCACCAGATAGGCGTGTTGATAGGCGGTGACGGGCGGGTTCGCGACCGCTGCCGCGGGTGTGCTCAGGACCAGGGCCGTGGTCACCACCGCCGGCGCGAGGGCGCCCCCGGTCTGGCGGACGACGGTGTTGAGCATGGAGGCCTGGGCCAGGTCCTTCCGGTCGATGGTCGCGAGCGAGGCCACCGTCGTCGGCATGAAGACCCCGCCCATCGCGATGCCGAGCAGGAACATGTAGAGGCGGAAGGTCCACAGGCCGGTGTGCTCGTCGCAGGTGGCGAAGAGCAGCAGCACCCCGCTGACGCCGGCCAGACCGCAGCCCACGATGATCCGGGGGCCGACCCGGGCGTACAGAACACCCGCCACCTGCACGGTCAGCAGGACGCCGAAGGCCTCGGGGAAGGTGCTGGTGCCGGACTCCACCGCGCTGCGGCCCTGCGCCTGTTGGAGGAAGAGCGGGCCGAGGTACATGGCGCCGAGGATCGGCACCAGGCCCACGAGGTTGATCAGGTTGGTGTCACGGAAGAGCCGGTCCGCGAAGAGACGCAGTTTCAGGAGCGGTTCGGACGTACGCAGTTCGAAGGCGACGGCGGCGGCGAGCAGGGCCGCGCCCAGGACGAGGCCCGTCAGTACGGAGGCGGAGGACCAGCCGCGGTTGGGGCCCTCGCAGATCCCGAACATCAGGGAGCCGAGGGCCGCGGCGCTCAGCAGCAGGCCGGTCAGGTCGAACCGGCCCGGCCGGTGGCCCTGGTGCCGGGCCAGGAACAGCGCCCCGAACAGCACGGCGGGCACACCGAAGGGCAGGTTGACGTAGAAGACCCACCGCCAGGAGAGGTGGTCGACCAGCAGGCCGCCGAGGATCGGGGCGGCGGCCGGGGCGATCTGCTGCGGGACGATCATGTAGCGGGATATCCGCACCTGTTCGCCGGAGTCGAAGGTGGCGAAGAGCAGGGCGGCCGAGGCCGGGAAGAGGACGCCGGCGGACAGGCCCTGGGCCGCGCGGTACGCGACGAGTTGGCTCAGGCCGACGGCCGCGCCGCACAGCAACGACGAGCCGAGGAAGGCGACCAGCGCGGTCAGCAGCACATTCTTTGCGCCGAACCGCTCGACCAGCCAGGCCGAGGCGGGGATGGCCATGGCCAGGCAGACCGGGTAGACGACGACCACCCCGTCCAGCGCGGCCGTCGTCAAATGGAACTGACGGGCGATCGAGGGCAGCGCCACCGTGGTGATCGCTCCGTCGACAATGGCGATGAAGGTCACGCTGACGCACATGATCGGTACGACCAGGCGTTGGCTCAGGTGGAAGGAGGGGCGGGGCAGACGGGGGTGTCGGTACAGCAGCACATGCTGAGCATACTCACTATGTGCATGCTCATAGAATCGGTTATTCGGCGAACGGGGAGCGACATGGCAGTGCACGGCAGTAGCGACGTCCTGGTGGACGAGTTGTACGAAACGACCCACCAGCTGCGCCAGTTCGTGGAGGCCCGGCTGCGGACCGGCGGCGCCTCGGTCGCCCGGCTGCGTGCCCTGCGGATGCTCGCCCGGACCGAACAGCCGTTGCGCATGCGGGACTTGAGCGAGATGACCGGCGTCGCCGCGCGCACCACCACCGCCATCGTCGACAGCCTGGAGCGGGACGGCCTGGTGGAGCGCGTACGCCACCCGCAGGACCGTCGGGCGTTCCTGCTGCGCCTCACCGACAAGGGAGAGGAGTGTCACCGGGAGGCGGAGGAGGTGGACCGGATCGCCCTCGGGGAAGCGATGTCCGCGCTCGGCCCGGAGGATCGCGACCAGTTGAGGACCCTGCTCGCACGCATCCGCAGCGCCACGTCCTGACCGCGCCGCCTCTGACGATCACCGCCACTGACCCGGCCAGCTTCACTTAGGGTAGCTTTGCCTAAGTTGGCTGGTTCCGGAGGGTGGCCTGGTGGGGGGAGCGGTTTTGTCGGGGCGGGATGTGCTGCGGCGGTCGATCGGGGGGCAGCGGCGCCGGTTGGGTCTCGCCTGTGGGCTCGGGGCGTTCCATCAGGTGGGCGAGGCGCTCGTGCCGGTTCTCATCGGCGTCGTCGTGGACCAGGCCGTGGCCCGGCAGGACGGCGGTCTGCTCGCGCTCTGGCTCGGCGTCCTCGCCGTCGTGTACGTGGTGTTGTCGTGGAGCTTCCGGCTCGGCGCCGGTATCGGCGAACGGGTCGCCCAGGAGACCGCACACGAGCTGCGGATCGCGTTGTTGCGCCGGGTGCTCGATCCACGGGGCGGTGCGGAGACCGATCGGCTCCCCGGTGAGCTCGCCAATGTGGCCACGGAGGACGCCAAGCGCGTCGGCGCGGTGAGCATGGCGGTGATGAGCGGGGTCTGGGCGACTGTCGGCATCACCGTGAGCGCGGTCGCACTGCTGGTGATGTCGGTGCCGCTCGGGCTGATCGTCCTGCTCGGGGCGCCCGCTCTGCTGTGGTGCGGGCATCTGCTGAGCAAGCCGCTGGAACGGCGCAGCGAGACGGAGCAGGAGAAGGCCGCGCATGCCTCCGGGGTGGCCGCCGATCTGGTCGCCGGGCTGCGGGTGTTGAAGGGGATCGGCGCGCAGGAGGCGGCCGTCGCGCGGTATCGCCGTACCAGTCGCGCCTCCCTTGTCGCCACGCTGCGGGCCGCGCGCGCGGAGTCCTGGCAGACCGGTCTCGTCCTCGCTCTCACCGGCGGCTTCATCGCGTTGATCGCGCTCGTGGGCGGACGCCTCGCGCTCGACGGCTCGTTGACGCTCGGCCAACTCGTCTCCGCCGTGGGGCTCGCGCTGTTCCTGCTCGGTCCGCTGCAGGTGTTCGCCTGGGTCAACACCGAACTCGCCCAGGGCCGGGCCTCCGCGGCCCGGATCGCCGCGGTGTTCACCGCCGAGCCGGCGGTCGTCGGCGGGGACGCGCCGCTGCCGAGCCCGCTGCGCGGCGCCCTGCGCCTGCGGGGCGTACGGCTCGACGGCCTCGACGGCCTCGATCTCGACCTGCCCGCCGGGCAGTTGACCGGAATCGCGGTGACCGACCCGGCCGACGCCCGGGCGCTGCTGCGCTGTCTGGGACGGGAGGCCGACCCCGAGGCCGGGCGGGTGGAGCTCGACGGTGTGGCGCTGAGCGGCCTCGCCCCGGAGGAACTTCGCCGTGCCGTACTGGTCGCCGCCCATGACGCGGCCCTGTTCGAGGGCACGCTCGGGGCCAACATCGCCCTCTCGGCGACGACTTCGGGCATCGCCCCGGCGACAGATGCGGACTCCGCCTCGACGACTTCTCCCGACCCGGCCCTGGACGCCGAGACGCTGCGGGCGATGGCCGCCTCCCGCGCCGACGAGGTCGCCCGGTCGCTTCCCTACGGCGAGGCCACCGACATCGGTGAGGGCGGGCGGTCCCTCTCGGGCGGCCAGCGTCAACGCGTGCTGCTCGCGCGGGCGTTGCGGGCCGGGCGGCCCACGCTCGTGGTGCACGACCCGACCACCGCCGTCGACGCGGTCACCGAGGCACGGATCGCCGAGGGCATCCGGGACTTCCGGCAGGGTCGCACCACGGTGCTGGTGACCAACAGTCCGACGCTGCTGGCCGTGACCGACGGGGTGATCCTCCTCGACCGCGGCCGGGTCGGCGCGCAGGGCACGCACGCGGAGCTCGTGCGGAGCGACGACATCTACCGGACAGCGGTGCTGACATGACCTCCGACGCGACCACCATCGACGCGCCGAAGGCGAGCGGCGACCACTCCCCCGGCAGCGACCGCGCGCTGCTCCCCACCGCCACGCCCACCCGTACCAGGGCGGCCGTACGCGAACTGGTGCGCCCCCACCGGGTGTTGGCCGTGGCCGCGTTCGGACTCATGGCGCTGGCCACCGCCGTCGGACTGCTCACCCAGCCCCTGCTGGGCCGCGTCGTCGACGTGGTCACACAGCATCGCGCCGCCGACGCCCTCACGTTCCCGGCCGTCGCGTTGGCCGCCGTCGCGGTGGTGCAGGGCGCGACAACGGCGCTCGGCATGTCGCTGGTGTCCCGGCTCGGCGAGACGGTGCTCGCCCGGCTGCGCGAGCGGTTCGTGGAACGCGCGCTGTCGCTGCCTCTGGAGCGGGTGGAACGGGCGGGGTCCGGCGACCTCAACGCCCGGGTCACCCGGGACGTGTCCCGGGTCGCCGAGGCGGTGCGCAACGCCCTGCCGGAGCTGGCCCGTTCGGTCCTCTCGATCGCGCTGACACTGGTGGCGCTCGCCGTGCTGGACTGGCGGTTCCTGCTGGCCGCGCTGCTGGCGGTGCCCGTGCAGGCGTACACGGCCCGCTGGTACGTGCGCCACGCCGTCCCGCTGTACGCGCGTGAGCGGATCGCCACCGGCGCTCAGCAGCAGCAACTCCTCGACACCATCGGAGGTTCGGCGACCGTGCGGGCCTACGGGACGCAGGCCGAGCACACCCGCCGGGTCACCGAACGGTCGCGGGACACCGTCGAGTTGACGATGCGAGGCGTGGGGCTGGTGCTGCGCTTCTACGGCCGGCTGCACATCGCCGAGTACATCGGCCTGGCCGCCGTGCTGGCGACGGGCTTCGTGCTCGTGCGCGCGGACTCCGTGTCCCTCGGCACCGCCACAGCGGCGGCACTCTATTTCCACAGCCTGTTCGGCCCGGTCAACACGGCGCTGGTGCTGCTGGACGACGCCCAGTCGGCGACCGCCGGTCTCGCGCGCCTGGTCGGTGTGGTCGACGAGCCCTCGACGCCGATCCCGCCCCCGCGGGTGCCCGGCCCGCGGCAGGCCGCCGCCGTCACGCTGGACGGCGTCTCGCACGCGTACGTCCCCGGCCGCCCCGTGCTGCACGAGGTCGACCTGACCGTCCGACCCGGTGAGCGGGTCGCCCTCGTCGGCGCGTCGGGGGCGGGCAAGACGACCCTGGCCAAGCTGGTGGCCGGTCTGCACCGGCCCACGGCGGGCCGGGTCGACGTCGGCGGCACCGAACCCGACGAGGCCGGCCGCTCGGTCGCCCTGGTCACCCAGGAGGTGCACGTCTTCGCCGGACCGCTCGCGGAGGACCTGCGGCTGGCCCGACCCGACGCCGGCGACGACGAACTGCGCGAGGCGCTGGCGACGGTCGGCGCCCTCGACTGGGTCGACGCCCTGCCCGAGCGGCTGGCCACGGTCGTTGGAGACGGCGGCCACCGGCTGACCGCCGACCGGGCTCAGCAACTCGCCCTGGCGCGGCTGCTGTTGGCGGATCCACCGGTGGCCGTGCTCGACGAGGCCACGGCCGAGGCGGGCAGTTCGGGCGCGCGGCACCTGGAACAGGCCGCGCTGCGCGTCCTCGACGGGCGGACCGCGCTCGTCGTGGCCCATCGCCTGAGTCAGGCCGCCTCCGCCGACCGCGTGGTCGTCCTGCGGGAGGGGCGGGTCGTGGAGGACGGCACGCACGACGAACTCCTCGCCGCAGAAGGGCCGTACGCGGCCCTGTGGCGTGCCTGGTCCGACCACCGCTCCCACGGGAGCCCCGCGACCGGCCACTGACACCCCAGCGCACGTCCTCCTCATACCGAACAGAAGGATCAATCGATGGCCCGCCCGAGAACCGCCGTCCGGCTGACCGGACTGCTCACCTCAGTCATCCTGCTCATCGCCGGCGCGGTCGCCTGCGGCTCCGGCGACTCGGATTCCGCCGGTTCCGCCGACGCGGCCGGTTCCGGCGCGTCGGCGGGTGCGTACCCGGTCACCCTCCAGCACAAGTACGGCAGTACGACGATCGAGTCCGAGCCGAAGCGGATCGTCACCGTGGGTCTCACCGACCAGGACACGGTGCTCGCCCTGGGCAAAGTGCCGGTCGGGACCACGCAGTGGCTCGGTGACTACAAGGGGGCCGTCGGCCCCTGGGCGCAGAACAAGCTCGGCGGTTCGACGGCGCCCACGCTGCTCACGGACGACGGCACCGGTCCGCAGGTGGAGAAGATCGCCGCGCTCAAGCCGGACCTCGTCCTCGCCCTGTACTCGGCCTTGACGAAGGACCAGTACGAGAGCCTGTCGAAGTTCGCCCCGGTGGTGGCGCAGCCCAAGGAGTTCAACGACTACGGCATCCCCTGGCAGCAGCAGACCGAGGAGATCGGCAAGGCGCTCGGCAAGGCCGACGAGGCCAGGACGCTGGTGACGGGGGTCGAGGACAAGTTCGCCGCCGCCAAGAAGGCCAACCCCGGCTTCGCGGGAGCGACCGCGGTCATGGCGACGCCGTACGAGGGCACCTTCGTCTACGGCAGCCAGGACCCGCGTTCCCGGCTGCTGTCCGACCTCGGTTTCTCGCTGCCGAAGGACCTGGACAAGCTGATCGGGGACCGGTTCGGCGCGAACATCAGCAGCGAGCGCATGGACCTGCTCGATCAGGACGTGGCCGTGTGGATCGTGCCGGATCTGACGACCGCGGTCACCAAGCTGCACGGCAACAAGGTGTACGGCGATCTGAACGTCGTGAAGCAGGGGCGCGAGGTGTTCGTCAAGGAGACCAGCGACTACGGCAACGCGGTGTCCCTGTCCACGGTGTTGAGCATTCCGTACGTGCTGGACCGGCTCGTGCCGCAGTTGGCGGCGGCGGTGGACGGGAAGCCCGCGACTAAGGTCGGGCAGCCGGCGTCCTGAACAAGGCAGCTGCCCTCAACTGGGCGGCGGACAACGGGCGATGACGTGGAGACGGTTCGGTGACCCCAGGAACGAAGTCAGGGCATAAGGCAGCGACGAGGGCGGGGAAGAAGGCACGCACCGCGGTGCTGGTGGGCTCCCTCGTGGCCCTGGTGGCCGCTCTGTCGCTGCTGTCCCTGGCGCTGGGCGCGCTGAGCATTCCGCCGGGCGACGTCGTGCGGGCCGTGCTCGGGCACCCGCCCAGCAGGCTCGTCGACAACGTGATCTGGTCGGTCCGCATCCCGCGCACCCTGCTCGCGTTGACGACCGGAGCGGCCCTGGGGATGTCGGGGGCGCTGATGCAGGCCCTGACCCGCAACCCGCTCGCGGATCCCGGCATCCTCGGCGTCAGCGCCGGAGCGTCCTTCGCGATCGTCGTGTCCGTGGCCGTTTTCGGGGTCACGTCGCTGTACGGATACGTGTGGTTCGCGTTCGGCGGGGCGCTCGCGGCGAGCGTAGTGGTCTATCTGCTGGGGCAGTTGGGCCGCTCCGGGGCCACTCCGGTCAAGCTGGCGCTGGCCGGTGTCGCCGTCACGTCCCTGCTGTCGTCGTTCACCAGCGCGGTGGTGCTGACCGACCCGGACGCGCTCAACCGCTACCGGTTCTGGTCGGCGGGTTCGCTCGCCGACCTGGACGCCGGAGACCTCCAACGCATCCTGCCGTTCCTCGCCGTCGGCGCCGTACTGGCCATGGCCTGCGCGCCCGCCCTCAACAGCCTCGCCCTGGGCGACGACGTGGCCGCCTCGCTGGGCCGCCGGCTCGGGCTCGTACGGCTGCAGGGCGTCACGGCGGTCATGCTGCTCACCGGTGCGTCGGTCGCCGTGATCGGCCCGGTGGTCTTCCTCGGTCTGGTGGTCCCGCACATCGCGCGGGTGCTCGCCCAGTACGCCGGGATCGGCCCCGATCAGCGCTGGCTGCTGCCCGTCTCCGCGGCGCTCGCGCCCGTTCTGCTGCTCACCGCCGACATCATCGGGCGGATGGCCGCGCGTCCCACCGAGATCCAGGCCGGCGTGCTCGTCGCCTTCATCGGCGGCCCCTTCTTCATCGCCCTGGTACGCCGCCGGAAGCTCGCGGAGGTCTGAGCCCGTGTCCGCATCGCCTCCGTCGGCACCATCTCCTGCCGTCGCACCATCCCCCGCCGCCGCGCCGGCCCCCGTCCCGCGCGGCGGCGCCCGGCCGTTCCGGCTCAGCACTCCGCCGATCTCCGGTGTGCTGCGTCCCCGGCTGCTGTTGACCGGCATGCTCCTGGCCGTGGGCGCCTTCCTGCTGTTCTGCTGGGGACTCACCCTCGGCGACTATCCCGTGTCCTTCCCTGACGTACTGCGCGCGCTCACCGGCTCGGGCGACCCCGGCACGCTGACGGTCGTCCAGGATCTGCGTCTGCCGCGGGCCCTGACCGGGCTGCTGGTCGGGATCGCGTTCGGCGTCTCCGGCGCGGTGTTCCAGACGATGACCCGCAATCCGCTGGCCGGCCCGGACATGATCGGGCTCACCGAGGGAGCCGGTACGGCCGTCGTGGCCGGGCTGGTCCTCGGCTGGACCGGCGGACTCGGGCTGCAGACGCTCGGTCTGCTCGGCGCCCTCGCCACCGCGATCGTCGTGTACGCGCTGGCGTGGAAGGGCGGCGCCACCGGCTACCGGATCATCCTGGTCGGCATCGGCGTGTCCTGGATCTGCACCAGCGCCACCGACTTCCTGGTGGCACGCGGCAGTCAGTTCCAGGCGCAGGAGGCCGTCGGCTGGCTGGTGGGCAACCTCAACGGCCGCACCTGGGACCAGGTCACCACGCTCGCCCTCGCGATGGCCGTGCTGCTGCCGATCACCCTCGGCATGGGGCGCTGGATGCGCACCCTGCAACTCGGCGACGACGTGGCAGCGGGCCTCGGCACCCCGGTCCAGAAGGTCCGGCTCACCTTGATGCTGGCCGGAGTCGGGCTCGTCGCCTTCGGCACGGCTGCGGCCGGACCGGTCGCCTTCGTGGCGCTGGCCGCACCCCAGATCGCGCTGCGCCTCGCGGGCACCGCCTCGCCGCCGCCCCTGGTCTCCGGTCTCACCGGCGCGTTCGCCGTCCTGGGCGCCGATCTCCTCGCCCGCGAGGCGGTCCCCGGGACCGAACTGCCGGTCGGAATCGTCACCGGCGCGCTCGGCGCGCCCGTCCTGCTCTGGTTGCTCATCCGCGTCAACCGCGCGGGCTCAGGAGGCTGATCGCATGGCGTCCACCGACTCCCGCACCACGGTGCCCGGCCAGGGTGTCGCCTCCGCCGACGGCAGTGCCGCACCCGGTCCCGAGCTGCGGGCCCGGGACCTGCATCTGGCGTACGACGGCCGGACCGTCGTCGAGGATCTGGAGCTGACGGTACCGACCGGGCGCGTGACGGCGATCGTCGGCGCCAACGCCTGTGGCAAGTCGACCCTGTTGCGCGCCCTCGCGCGCCTCCTCGCGCCCCACAAGGGCGTGGTGGAGCTCGACGGTGCCGCGCTGCGCTCGATACCGACCCGCGAACTGGCCCGGAAGGTGGGCATCCTGCCCCAGACTCCGGTGGCGCCCGAGGGTCTGACCGTCGGTGACCTGGTCGGCCGCGGGCGTGCGCCGCACCAGACGTGGTGGCGCCAGTGGTCCGAGGCGGACCAGCGGGCGGTGCACGGGGCGCTCGCGGCGACCGGTCTGACCGACCTCGCGGACCGGCCGGTCGACGAACTCTCCGGCGGCCAGCGGCAACGGGCGTGGATCGCGATGGCCGTGGCCCAGGGCACGCCGGTGCTGCTCCTCGACGAGCCGACCACCTATCTGGACCTGGCCCACCAGGTCGACGTACTCGATCTCGTCACGGACCTCAACCGGCGTGAGGGCCGGACCGTGGTGATGGTGCTGCACGACCTCAACCAGGCGTGCCGCTACGCCGATCACGTCATCGCCATGAAGGCGGGCCGGATCGTCGCGGAGGGCGCTCCGGCGCAGGTGGTGACCGAGGAGATCGTCGAGCACGTCTTCGCGCTGCGCTGCCGGGTCATCACGGATCCGGTCAGCGGAACTCCCCTGGTCATCCCCCTGGGCCGGCACCACGACGACGCTCCGGAGCCGGTGGAACCCGCCGTGGACCCGGTGACTCCACCGGACTCCGTTGCCAGGTAAGGCTAACCTTACTTAGCATGTGGCTGCCTGATGGGAGGCGATGCCACGGTGAAATCACCGCTCGACGATTCCGACGTCGTCCACGATGTGCTGGGAATCGGCTTCGGACCGTCAAATCTCGCTCTCGCCATAGCGATCGAGGAACACAACGCCGGCCACCCGGAGGATGCGCCCCTCAACGCCCTGTTTCTGGAACGCCAGTCCGGCTTCGGCTGGCACCGGGGGATGCTGATCGACGACGCGACCATGCAGGTGTCGTTCCTCAAGGACCTTGTGACACTGCGCAATCCGACCAGCGACTACAGCT
>NZ_JBSFLV010000120.1:0-27804 GCF_053599215.1 Streptomyces sp. NPDC001002
GGGTGCCACCGGGGGCAGTTCGGGGTTCATCGGGTCTCTCCGCGGAGGCGTTCGCCCACCCAGCGGGCGAGGGCGGCCGCCGACCAGGTCGCCCAGCTTGTCCCGGTAGGCCGTGCCCAGCAGTGAGCCGAGGATCGCGATGCCGAGGGAGCCGCCCAGTTCCAGCGCGGTGTCGTTGGCGCCGCCGCCGACGCCCAGCTCGTTCTCGGGGAAGGAACCCATGATCGTGTCGGTGGCCGGGGAGACGCTCAGGCCGACCGCGAAACCCAGCATCATCACGGGAGCCAGGAAGTCGGTGTACGTCGAGCCCGTGTCGATCCGCGTCAGCAGGAGGACGGCGGCGGCGCCGATCGCCATGCCGGTCACCACCATCGGCTTCATGCCCAGCTTCGGGGTCAGTCGGCCGGTGAGCGCGGCGCCGACGAACACGGCACCGGCCAGCGGCAGCAGTCGTACGCCGGTCTCCAGCGGGTCGTAGTTCAGGACGAACTGCAGGAACTGCGTGGCGTAGTAGATCGCGCCGAAGGTGCCGAAGAAGAAGAACAGCACCGCGAGCATCGAGCCGCTGAAGGGACGCAGCCGGAACATGCGCACGTTCAGCATCGGGTGCGGGTGGCGCAGCTCCCACAGCACGAAGGCGAGCAGACCGACGCCGGCGACCACGGCCGCGGTGATCGGACCCGCGCCCCAGCCGAAGTGCGGGCCCTCGATGGTCGCGTAGACCAGGGAGCCCACCGAGACGATCGACAGCAGGCCGCCGACGTAGTCGATCCGGCCCATCTGCGCGGCCCTCGACGGCGGGACCAGGACGAGCGCGCCGACGACGCCGACGAGCGCGATGGGGACGTTGATCAGGAAGGTCGAGCCCCACGCGTGGTCCCGCAGCAGCCAGCCGGCCACCAGCGGGCCGACCGCGATGGCCAGGCCGGAGGTCGCGGTCCAGGCCGTGATGGCGCGGGCCCGCTCCCCCTTCGGGAAGATCGCGACCAGCAGGGACAGCGTGGCCGGCATGACCACGGCGGCGCCGACACCCATGATCGCGCGGGCGGTGATCACCAGCCCGGTCTCGTCGACCAGGCTGCCCATCACCGAGCCGGCTGCGAACACCAGCAGACCCGTGACGAGCGCGCCGCGACGGCTGTACTTGTCGCCGATCGAGCCCAGGACGAGCATCAGCGCCGCATACGGAACGGTGTAGCCGTCGATGACCCATTGCAGGTCGCTGCTGCTGAGGCCCAGCTCCTTGCTCATGTCCGGCGCCGCAACGATCAGTGACGTGTTCGCCATGACCACGATCAGCAGGCTCAAGCAGAGGACGATCAGGGCCCACCAGCGGCGGGGGTAGGGCGCGGACATCTTTTCCACGGGGGTGACGGTCAGGAAGGGCATCGGGGGGCTCCTAGGGGACGAGTTAATTGCCCATCGATGTGCAGACTAGTTTATTGCTCAGTGATGTGCAAATATGGCGACCACCTCACAGGACGCCCGCCACTCCAGGCGTCCAGCGCCTCGGACGCTCTCGCCAAAGGAAGGCCCATGCGGACCAACCCCCGCCCGTTCCTCATCGCCCTCGCCGCCCTGCTCGCGCTCGTCCTCCTCCCCGTCGCGGCCGACCGGTTCGCGGCGGCACAGATCGAATCCCGTACGGCCAAGGCCTTCCAGGAGGGCATGGGCACGCCCCTGCCGCCGCAGGTCCATGTGCGCGGTGTCCCCGTGCTGACACAGGTGGCCTCCGGCACCCTGCGGCACGTCGACATCAAGGCGCACGACATCCCCGCCGACGGGTCGGCGCGCCCGCTGCCGGTGACCGAACTCGACCTGGGCCTCGACGGAGTGCGCAAGTCGGACGACGACAAGGAGGCACGAGCGCGCAAGGCCGAGGCGACCGCCTACCTCTCCTACGCGGACGTCTCGAACGCCCTCGGCATAGAGATCTCCCAGGCCGCACAGCCCGGCCGGATCACGGCGACGGTCATGCTGCCCCTGGACAGCGAGGTCAAGGTAACCACGGCCGTCACCGCTGCCTCCGGCAACCGCATCTCGTTCCACGACTTCCAGGTCACGGGCGGCACACTCCCCGCCATCGGCCGCACCCTGCTCGACCGGGTCTTCGCGCAGCCGATCCAGCTGCGCAACATCCCGGAGGGCCTGCACCTGCGCACGGTCAGCACGACGGCCACGGGCCTCACCGCCCGCTTCTCGGGCGAGTCGGTCACGTTCCGCCCGGAGGACGAGTCGACGGACGCGTCGGCGGAAGGGTCCGCGGACCGGTCCGCCTGAGAGCCGCTACGCGACCGAAGCCGGCGCGGGTTCAGTCCGCCGCCGGCGGCATGCTCGCCGCGACCTCCCCGACCACGACGGCCGCCCGCTCCTCGGGGACGCCCGCCGCGATGAGCGCGGCGGTCGCGGTCCGGGTCCCGTCGTCCTCCAGCGCCCCGGAGTTGACCGCCTCCAGCAGCGCCACCGTCAGCGCCTCAAGGCCGGCGCTCAGCGCGGCGGCCGGCAGCCGGGTGTGGAACACGCCCTCGCGCTGCCCGCGCTCCAGGATGGCGGTGGCCGCGGCCCGGGCCGGCGCGAGGATCTCGGTCACGCGCTCGGGTCCCAGGTCGCGCCGGGTCAGTCCGAGCAGCATCCGGTAGCGGTCACCGACCGGCCAGAGCGAGAACATGAAGTACGCGAACGCCCGCTCGGCCGGTTCCGCGGGCCGCGCCCCGCGCTCCAGGGCCTCCCGCAACACCTCGGACCCCTCCTCGGCGAGCGCCTCCAACAAGGCCGCGCGGCCCGGGAAGTGACCGAACAGCGTGCGCCGTACGACACCGGAGGCGCGCGCCAGTTCCTCCAGGGTGACGTCCGGGTTCCGCCCGAGCTCCTGGCGGGCCGTGGCCAGGATGCGCGCCCGGTTGGACCGCGAGTTGCGGCGCTGTGGCTCACGAGCGACGGGCTTGGACACGAAGGAACCTCGGTGACTCGGTGCGGGGCACACCGGCTGGGGCGGTGAACCTGCGACGGCGGCTGCGGGACCTGCACATTTTGACACGGTTCACGGGCCCGCCCGCGGACGCGCGGCACGCGGTGGTGCCTGCCCGGCTTGACTGATCATGCCGCGGACGATGAGGTGGCGGCAGGCCAACTGCAGGAGTTCTCATGCCACTTGACACCGCGCTCTTCAACAACGGCGTCCCGCACTCCGCCCGGATCTGGAACTACTGGCTGGGCGGCAAGGACTGCTACGAGATCGACCGCCAGGTCGGTGACCAGATCGTCGAGGCGAACCCGCAGATCCTCGACATCGCCCGGGCCCAACGGGCGTTCCTCGTGCGCACGGTGGAGTACCTCGTGCGCGAGGCCGGCATCCGCCAGTTCCTCGACGTCGGCACGGGCCTGCCCACCGCGAACAACACGCACGAGGTGGCGCAGCGGATCGCCCCCGAGACCCGGATCGTCTACGTCGACAACGACCCGATCGTGCTGGCCCACGCCGAGGCGCTGCTCACCAGCTCCGCCGAGGGCAGGACGGACTACATAGACGCCGATCTGCACGATCCGGAGACCATCCTCCAGGGTGCCGCGAAGACGCTGGACTTCACGCGTCCCATCGCCCTCGTACTGCTCGGGATCACGGCCCATGTCGTCGACGACTCCGCGTACGGCCTGGTCGGGCGCCTGCTCGCCGCGCTGCCGTCCGGGAGTTTCCTGGTGCTGTGCGACGACACCGAGGTCCTCGACCCTGAGGGCATGCGCATCATGATCGAGCAGTGGAACGAGGCGGGCGACAATCCGCGGGTCAACCGCAGCCCGGAGCAGCTCGCCCGCTTCTTCGACGGCCTGGAGCTGCTCGACCCCGGGGTGGTCTCGGTCTCCCGCTGGCGCCCGGAGTCCCCGGACGCGGAGGTCCTGGAGGTCGACGACTTCGGGGGCGTCGCCCGCAAGCCGTAGCGACGGTCGAGGGGCTGCCGCCCGCACGCCGCAGGGCGGCAGAGAACCCGCCGACGTGTTCCTGCGCGGGGCGGGCCCGCGCGGGACAATGGCCACGTGGGTGCCGAGATCGTGGACAAGGTCGTGGACGAGGCGGTACGGGCGGTTCCGTCGCCGGCGCTGCGCGGGCTGGTCGGCTGGTACGCGGGCTACCGCCAGCGCGGAGTTCCGCCGACCAAGCACCGCGGGCTGCCCTCGCCCTGGCTGACGTTGATCCTCACGCTCGACGACCCGCTGAGCATGGCGGCCCATCCCGACCCGGCCGCCGCTCCCGGCGACTTCGCCACGCTGCTGGGCGGCCTGCATCTGACGCCCGCGCTCATCGACATCCCGGGACGCCAGTCCGGCGTCCAGATCGGGATCAGCCCCCTGGGCGCCCGCGTGCTGCTGGGGCTGCCCGCCGGGGAACTCACCGGGATCGACCTCCACGCCGACGACGTCCTGGGCGCGGACGTCCGGGAGGCCCACGACCGGCTGCGCGAGGCCACGGACTGGCCCGCCCGGTTCCGTGTCGTGGACGGCTGGCTGCTGCGCCGGCTCTTCCACGACGAGAGCGGCCCGCCGGCCCGCACTTCGGGAGTCGCCGGTGCCTGGCGGCTGCTCCTGTCCACCGGCGGCCGACTGCGCGTCGACGAGCTCGCCGCCGAGACCGGCTACAGCGACCGCCACCTGCGCACCCGCTTCCGCGCCGAGATCGGCCTCACTCCCAAGGCGGCCGCCCGCGTCATCCGCTTCGACCGGGCCCGACGCCGACTGGCCGACCGCCCCGGCCGCATCGACCTCGCGGGCCTGGCCGCCGACTGCGGTTACGCGGACCAGTCGCACCTCGACCGCGAGTTCGCGGCGCTGGCCTCCTGCTCGCCGAGCACCTGGTTGGCCCAGGAGTTCCGAAACATCCAATCCGGGCACCATCCGCCCGCGTGACGCTGGGGGTGTTCGACGGATCCACGCCTCACGGCGTCGCAGCGAAAGGCGGCTCATCATGCCCGGCACCCCCAACTCCTCGCCCACGCCCACCACTTCAAGCGCCCACGACTCCGGCAAGCAGCCGCCCGCCCCACAGGTCTGGCCGAGCCTGCGTGCCCGGGACGCCCGCGCGCTGATCCGCTTCCTGGTCGACGCCTTCGGCTTCGAGGAGACGGTGGTCCACGGCGACGGCGAACTGGTCCAGCACGCCGAACTCGCCTGGCCCGAGGGCGGCGGCATCATGCTCGGCTCGGTCCGCGAGGACCAGGACCCCGCCGACTGCCCTACTCCGCCGGGCGCGTTCAGCGCCTACGTCGTCACCGCCGACCCGGACGCCGTCCATGCCCGGGCGAAGGCGGCCGGCGCCGAGATCACCACGGAACTGCAGGTCACCGACTACGGCTCCCGCGACTTCGCCGCCCGCGACCCCGAGGGCAACCGCTGGTACTTCGGCACGTACCGCGGCGAGCCGCGCTGAAGCGGGATGGGCGGCTGAGCCGGAGGGTGCGGGCGAATCAGCGGGTCACGCCCCGCCGCCCCCGGCGCTTTCCCCGACCGGCACCGGGAACAGCAGGCAACTGCTGGTCGCGTGAGCGAGCAGCCGATCCTTCCCGTCGAGCAGCGTCGCCTCGGCCAGCGCGGTCTGGCGGCCCCTGTTCACGACCGTGCCGACCGCACGCACCCGGCCCGTGTCCAAGGTGATCCGCCGCAGGAACTTCACGGTCAGATCCAGCGAGGTGTACCCCATGCCGACGGGGAGCGTGGACTGCACGGCACAGCCCGCGGCGGAGTCGAGGAGGGTGGCGTAGACACCGCCGTGCACGCTGCCGATGGGGTTGTAGTGCTCCTCCCCCGGCAGCAGGGAGAACACGGCCCGGCCCTCGGCCACCTCGTCGAGCGTGAAGTCCAGCGTGGCCGCGACGGGCGGTGCCGGGAGCCGGCCCTCCTGCACGGCACGCAGAAGGTCCAGGCCGGAACCGTGCCCGACCGCCGCCGCCGTGATCGCGGGATCCTCCCACTCGTACGTACGTGTACGTCCCATGTCGTGCCGCCTCCCAGCTGACTTCGTCATTCGAAGCTAGCCGGGCCGTCACCTGGCTGTCAATGAAGAAGCCAGGGCTCTACGATGGCGGAATGGAGTGGCTCGACGTCAGTACCGAGAACTGTCCCGTCCAGCGCACGCTCGATCTGGTCGGCGAGAAATGGACGCTGCTCGTGCTGCGCGACGCGGCGATCGGCGTCCGCAGGTTCGAGGAGTTCCGCCGGCACATGGGGTTGTCGGAGGCGGTCCTCAGCGACCGGCTGCGCAAGCTCACGTCGGCCGGGATCCTGCGGACCGTGCCCTACCAGGAACCGGGCAGCCGGGCCCGCAACGAGTACCGGCTGACCCGCAAGGGCTGGGACCTCTGGCCGGTCCTGGTCGCCCTGCGCCAGTGGGGCGACACCTACGACCCGGACCCCGAGGGTCCCGTCCTGGACATGCGGCACACCGACTGCGGGGCGCCGGTACGGGTCGTCGTCGAGTGCGCCGACGAACACGTCCCGCTCACGCCGAGGGACGTGACCGCGCGGCCGGGGCCGGGTGCGCGACCGTATCGGACCTCGGTCGCCTCGGAGTGAGACTCGGACGTTGACCGTTCGGCCTCTGTCCGCGAAGGCGGGGGCGAGGCAGGCTGGTGCACAAGGGATGTGATGGGGACGGAACACCCCCCTTCTGCGCCAGTCTGTGCCAGAGAGGCGAACGGCCATGGAGCAAGTGATCGTCGCGCGTACCGACCGATCGACAGGCAGCCGGGACGCGGTCGAATGGGCCAGCCGTGAGGCGCTGTTGCGCGGTCTGCCCCTGTGCGTGCTGCACGATCCCCAACCGGACCCGGCCGAGGCCAAGTTGGTGGTGCTCGGCATGCGTCGGACGGCCGCGCAACCACCCCTCCCGGCTAGCATCCGCACCTCGATCACACCGGTGGTACTGGTGCCGGAGGACGACGGTCAGAGCTTCAGCCGCCCTTCGGGCGTCGTCCTCGGGATCGACGCCCATGACCCGGCGAGCGCGGCGATCGACTTCGCCTTCGACAGCGCACGACTGCGCGGCACGCGCCTGCATGCCGTCCACGCCTGGCAACTCCCCCCGACCGCGGCCGAGTTCCCGTTCGCCGTCCCGGAACAGGACCGGGCCACCTGGGAGGACCACGAAGTCCAGCTCCTGACCGACGCGTTGCGCCCCTGGCGCAGCAAGTACCCGGAGGTACCGGTACTTGAGGACGTCGTCCTGTTCCCACCCGCCGAGGCCCTCCTCCACCACTCCGCGAACACAGCGCTGATCGTGGTGGGGGCGCGGGTGGGCGGCGAGTGGGGGGATGTCACCAGGGCCCTGCTGCGCGACGCGACGTGCCCGGTCGCGGTCGTTCGCTGGTGACCGCCCTAGACCTTCCGCCAGACCGTCATGTCCGCCAGCAGGAAGCTGACGCCAGGTGTGTCCCACAGCGCGGTCGACTTCACCTGGACCACGAGCAGCGCGATGTCCCCGGCGGAGTTCTTGACGCAGAACTCGCTGCCGGCCGCCGCCGCGGACAGCCCCCAGGTGTGCTCCGTGGCTCCGGAGAGGAGGAGACGGCAGGAATCGAGGTCGCCGCCCGGCTTGCCGAACAGCTGGACGATCACGCTGGTGTCGCTCTCCAGCGCACAGTTGATCTCCTTGCAGGAGAAGCGGATGTCCCCCTTGCGGTCCTCGCGCCCGACCGGCTCCTCGAAACTCAACGAGGTCTTCTCGTCCAGCCGCTGCAGGGGGTACGCCTCGGGTTCCGGAGTCGCCGGCACGGTCGAGGAGGGACTCGACGACACGTCGGACGTCCCGTCACCCGCCACCGCGTCCGACCCGGCTCCGGATGATGACGCCACCGAATCCCCCCGAGTCCGGCGACTTCCCGGACGGCCCGGCCGACGAGGAGCCCGCCGCATCCCGGTGGCGGACCCCGTCCGCCAGGTCCATGACCGTCCACGCCAAGCCCGTCAGCACCAACGCGCCCGCCGTCACACCGGCGGCCGTGAGAAGTGCGATACGGCGCCGGCGGGTGCGCCGCTCGGCCGGTCCCGGCGCCTGCGGTCGCGTGACCAGCGGCAGGGGGTTGTGCGCCAGGGGGCGTGTGTGGAGAGCAGCAGGAATCGTGCCGTGCGTCGGTGTGGGCTCGGGGACAGGGTCCGGAACCACCACCTCCGGCCCCGCTGCCTCCCGCCAGACGGCCGGTCCCGCGCCCGCCTCGGAGTCCCGGCCCAGCTGCTGCCGGCACCACTCGACGACCTCCGCCGGCGTGGCCCGCTCCGCCGGATCGGTGGCCAGGCACCGGGCGATCAGCGGCCGGAGCTGCTCGGGCAGGCGGGACAGGTCGGGCTGCGAGTGCACGATCCGGTACAGCACCGTGGCCGAGGGGCCGTCGCCGTACAGCGGCTCTCCCAGCGCCGCGAACGCCGCGGTCTGGCCGAGCGCGAAGACGTCGGTCGCCGCGGTGAGTTCACCCGCGACCGCCTGCTCGGGTGCCATGAAGGACGGCGTGCCGACGACGGAGCCCGTGACGGTGTGCGAGGTGACGTCGGAGGCCAGCGAGATACCGAAGTCGATCACGCGCGGTCCGTCGGAGGCCAGCAGCACGTTGGACGGCTTGAGGTCCCGGTGCACGATTCCCGCGGCGTGGATCGCCTGCAGCGCCTCGGCCACCCCCGCCATGAGCCACAGCACCGCGGGCACCGGCAGCGGTCCGCGCCGGGCGACGGCCTCCGCCAGGGAGGGCCCGGGCACGTACAGCGTCGCCAGCCAGGGCGGAGCGCCGTCGGCATCGGCGTCGATCAACTCTGCGGTGTACGCGCCGCGGACCCGCTGGGCCGCCCGTATCTCCCGGCGGAACCGTCGCCGGAAGTCCGGATCGTCGGCCAGTTCGGGCCGCACCACCTTGATCGCCACCGGTCTGCCACCCGGCGTGTGCGACAGATAGACCCGCCCCATACCCCCCGCGCCGAGCCGCGCGGCGAGGCGGTAACCGGACACCAGCCGCGGATCCTCCGCCTGCAACGGCTGGAACACCTCGGTCGCTCTGTCCATCGCCCCCCGTACCCCCTCTGTCCCCGGAACCGCAGGTCCCCTGACCCTCCGGTCCCCTGAACCAATGAGCCCCCGCCCCATCGATCCGTTGAGCTGATCAATGGCAGCAGCCTAAGCCGTCGCCTCAGAAAGCCGTTTCCCGGCCTCCCAGGTCGGGTCAGGTACGCGGCTCGCCCAGCCCCAGCTCCCGCTCACCCAGCGACTCGAAGAAGCGCTCCACATCCGCGTCGCTCACCTCGGCGAGGGTTGCCGGTGACCAGTGCGGGTTGCGGTCCTTGTCGATGACCTGGGCGCGGATGCCCTCCACCAGGTCGGGGGCGGTGAGGGCCGCGCAGGAGACGCGGTACTCCTGGTCCAACACTCGCTCCAGCGAGCCGAGTTGCCGGGCTCGGCGCATGGCGGACAGGGTGACCTTGAGGGCGGTGGGTGACTTGGTGAGCAGGGTCTCCGCCGTCTCCTTCGCGGCAGGGTCGCCGTGCGCGAGGAGTCGATCGATGATCTCCTCGACCGTGTCGGCGGCGTAGCAGGAGTCGATCCACTCCCGTCGGCCCGCCAACTCCCCTTGTGGAGAAGGCCGTTCATGGCGATCGAGCGCTTCCCGGACGGGTCGGGCGGCCAGGTCCTCGACGAAATCCGGGAGTGAGTCGGAGGGTACGTAGTGATCCGCCAGGCCGCACAACAGAGCGTCCCCGGCGCCGACTTGCGCGCCCGTCAAGGCCAGGTGCGTGCCCAGCTCGCCCGGGGCGCGGGAGAGGAGATACGTACCGCCCACGTCCGGCACGAAGCCGATCCCCGTCTCCGGCATGGCCACCCTCGACCGCTCGGTGACCACGCGGACAGTGCCGTGTGCGGAGATGCCGACCCCGCCGCCCATGACGATGCCGTCCATGACAGCGACGTAGGGCTTGGGGTAGTGCGCGATGCGGGCGTTCAGGTGGTACTCGTCCCGCCAGAAGGCGGCCGACGCGGTGCCGTCGCCGTCGCGGGCATCGTCGTGGACGACCCGGATGTCACCGCCCGCGCACAGGCCTCGCTCTCCCGCGCCCGTGATGACCACGGTCTCGACGGAAGAGTCGGACTCCCAGGCGGTCAGGGCCTCGTCGATGCGGCGGACCATCGCGTGGTCCAGGGCGTTGATGGCCTTCGGGCGGTTGAGGGTGATGTGGGCGGCCCGGCCGGCCGTGGTCAGCAGCACGGATTCGCGCATGGTCTCCTTGGTTCCTTCCAGAAGCCGGTGGACCCGCAGGTCACGGACGATCTTCCGGACACCGTACGCGCAGCACACTTGGAGACCGCACAACACAAAGGCAGGGAGGTCACAGCTCTCCCTGCCACTACCAACCTATAGCGCACCGGGGGCCTTGCGGCAAGGCCCCCATCGTGGCGCACAATCACCGACCCGGGCCAAAAGGCGCCCACAGACGGGTGGACCGTATCGACGCACACCACCTGGGCCCGTCGAGCCGACGCCCTGCCGCACACCCCATCTTCGGAGCCTCGGAGCCAACTACGTGAACCCCCTCACCACCAGCGCGTTCGACCTTCCCGACCGGCTCTCCGCGAAAGCCGACCCGGCCCTGATCTCCGGCGACGAGCAGCACTTCGCGGCCATCGCGGCGTGCCTGGAGGAGTCGATCGCCGAGCTGACCGAGCGCCTCGACACCGCCCGCAGGGCACCCGGCGGTCTCGGCCGGGAGGCGATGGACCGGGACACCGAGGTCCACCAGGTGACCGCCCGGCTGCGCACCCTGCGCCGCTTCGGCCTGGATCTGTGCCTGGGGCACATGGTCCTCGCGGACGGCTCCGAGCCCGTGTACGTCGGACGCCTCGGCCTCACCGACAGCACGGGCCGTCGGCTGCTGCTCGACTGGCGCTCCCCCGCGGCCGAGCCGTTCTTCGGCGCCACCCACGCCAACCCGATGGGTCTGGCGAGCCGCCGCAGGTACCGCTGGTCCGAGGGCCGGATCAGCGACTACTGGGACGAGGTGTTCAGCGCCGACGGGTTCGCGGGGCATGCCGCGCTCGACGACCAGTCCGCCTTCATCGCCAGTCTCGGCAGCAATCGGTCGTCCCGGATGCGGGACGTGCTCGGCACCATCCAGGCCGACCAGGACGCCATCATCCGCGCGGGCTCCCGCGGCACGCTCGTCGTCGACGGCGGACCGGGCACGGGCAAGACCGTCGTCGCCCTGCACCGCTCCGCCTACCTCCTGTACTCCGACCCGCGTCTCGGCCATCGCCGTGGCGGTGTCCTGTTCGTCGGTCCGCACCGGCCCTACCTGGACTACGTCTCCGACGTCCTGCCCAGCCTCGGCGAGGAGGGCGTGCAGACCTGCATCCTGCGGGACCTCGTCGCCGAGGGAGCCGCGGCGGCGGTCGAGAGCGACCCCGACGTGGCCGCCCTCAAGTCGTCCGCGGACCTGGTGAAGGCGATCGAGAGGGCCGTCAGGTTCTACGAGGAGCCGCCCGCCAAGGGCATGACGGTCACGACCCACTGGTCCGACATCCCGCTGACCCCCGACGACTGGGCCGTGGCGTTCGACGCGGCGGAGCCCGGAACCCCGCACAACGAGGCGCGCGAGCAGGTCTGGGAGGAGCTGCTCACGCTCCTCATGGAGAAGCACGAGGGGGACGCCCCGACCACCCTGCTGCGCAAGTCGCTGCTGCAGAACCGGGCGCTGCTGACGGCCTTCAACCGCGCCTGGCCGCTGCTCGAAGCGATCGACCTGGTCGGCGATCTGTGGACGGTCCCCGCCTATCTGCGGATGTGCGCCCCCTGGCTGGACCGCGACGACGTGCAGAAGCTGCAGCGCGCGGAGGCCCAGGCCTGGACGGTGTCCGACCTCCCCTTCCTGGACGCGGCGCGACAGCGGCTCGGTGACCCTGAGGCGGCGCGGCGCGAGCGTCGGCACAAGGCCGTCCTCGCCGCCCAGCGCGAGCGCATGACCCAGGTCGTCGACAACCTGATCGAGGCCGTGGCCACCTCGGGCGACGACGGCGACGAGGGCATCGGCCTGGTGAAGATGCTGCGCGGCGAGGACGCCCAGGTCAGCCTCGTCGACGAGGCCGAACTGACCACCGTCGACCCGGACTTGCTCGCCGGCCCGTTCGCGCACGTCGTCGTGGACGAGGCGCAGGAGCTGACCGACGCGGAGTGGCAGATGCTGCTGGTGCGGTGTCCGTCCCGGAGCTTCACCATCGTCGGGGACCGCGCCCAGGCCCGGCACGGGTTCACGGAGTCGTGGCAGGAACGGCTCGAACGCATCGGGCTCAACCGGATCGACGTGGCCTCGCTGAGCATCAACTACCGCACGCCGGAAGAGGTCATGGCCGAGGCCGAGCCGGTCATCCGGGCCGCGCTCCCGGACGCCAACGTCCCGACCTCCATCCGCAGCAGCGGCATCCCCGTCGTCCACGGACCCGCCTCGGATCTGACCGACGTCCTCGACACCTGGCTCACCGCGCACGACGACGGGATCGCCTGCGTCATCGGCGATCCCACGTTCCGGGCGACGTCCCGCGTCCGCTCCCTGACTCCCGAGCTGTCGAAGGGACTCGAGTTCGACCTGGTCGTCCTCGTCGACCCGGAGAAGTTCGGCGAGGGCATCGAAGGAGCGGTCGACCACTATGTGGCGATGACCCGGGCGACCCAGCAACTCGTCGTCCTCACCAGCTGACCACCCCTCCTACGACCAGGGCTGATCCGGTCCCGAGTGGGCCGGCTCACCCTCCGGATGGTGGACGCGGCGCTTCGGTCCGTCGCGTCACCCCGTAGGCTGGCGGATGCAGCTGGTTCGCCCCGTCCGCCAGACGGGATGCGTCGCAAGAGGGAACCCGGTGGGAATCCGGGACTGCCCCGCAGCGGTGAGCGGGAACGACCGCCGTCATACGCACTGGGCCCACGAAGGGCTTGGGAAGCGACGGCCAGTAGGAGTCCGCCGGGAGACCGGAGGACGTGCCCGCGAGTCCGAAGACCTGCCACCTGCCCGCGTACGGCCGATTCGTGCGCGGACATCCCGGTGACCTCGTGGGCGGGTCGGCGTACATACCAGGCGGACGACCGCGCGGTTCCCATTGCCGCTCAGGGTCGTGCCCGCCCGGTCTCGTCACCCTTCGCGCTCGCGTCCCGTCGCCGGGATCTCAGGGATCCATCTCGCGAAGGAGATCTCCGTGACCACCAGGACCGCAGCCGCGGCAGCGCGGGCCACCGTGTACGGCTACCCCCGCCAGGGCCCGGACCGGGAACTGAAGAAGGCCATCGAGGGCTACTGGAAGGGCCGCGTCACCGCCGACGCCCTGCGCGCCACGGCCGCAGAGCTCCGTGCCACCAACTGGCGGGAGCTGGCGAAGGCCGGCGTCGACGAGGTGCCGACCGGCGACTTCTCGTACTACGACCACGTCCTCGACGCCACCGTCATGGTCGGCGCCGTCCCCGCCCGCCACCGCGCCGCCGTCGAAGCGGACGCTCTGGACGGCTACTTCGCCATGGCGCGCGGCACCCAGGACGTGGCGCCGCTGGAGATGACGAAGTGGTTCGACACCAACTACCACTATCTGGTGCCCGAGTTGGGGCCCGACAGCGTCTTCACCGCCGACTCGACCAAGCAGGTCGAGGAGTTGGCGGAGGCCCTGGCCCTCGGGCTGAACGCCCGTCCGGTGCTGGTCGGCCCGATCACGTACCTCCTGCTGGCGAAGCCGGCTCCGGGCGTACCTGCCGACTTCGACCCCCTCACCCTGCTCGACCGACTGCTGCCGGTGTACGCCGACGTCCTCGCCGACCTGCGCGCTGCGGGCGCCGAGTGGGTGCAGCTGGACGAGCCCGCCCTGGTCCAGGACCGCACCCCGGCCGAGCTGAACGCCGCCACGCGCGCCTACCGTGACCTCGGTGGCCTCACCGACCGGCCGAAGATCCTGGTCGCCTCGTACTTCGACCGGCTCGGCGAGGCGCTGCCGGTGCTGGCGAAGGCGCCGGTGGAGGGGCTCGCGCTGGACTTCACCGAGGCCGCCGCGGCCAACCTCGACGCGCTGGCCGCCGTGGGCGGACTGCCCGGCAAGCGGCTGGTCGCCGGTGTGGTCAACGGCCGCAACATCTGGGTGAACGACCTGTCCGCGTCCCTTTCCACCCTCGGCACCCTGCTCGGCCTCGCCGACCGGGTCGACGTGTCCGCCTCCTGCTCGCTGCTGCACGTGCCGCTCGACTCCGCCCGGGAGCGGGACATCGAGCCGCAGATCCTGCGCTGGCTGGCGTTCGCGAAGCAGAAGACGGCCGAGATCGTCACCCTCGCCAAGGGGCTCGCCCAGGGCACCGACACGATCGCCGCCGAACTCGCCGCCAACCGTGCGGACTTGGCCTCCCGCGCGGGCTCGCCGATCACGCACGACCCGGCGGTACGGGCCCGAGCCGCCGCCGTCACGGAGGCCGACGCCCGCCGCTCCCAGCCGTACGCCACACGTGCCACGGCCCAGCGTGCCCACCTCGGTCTGCCGCTGCTGCCGACCACCACGATCGGCTCCTTCCCGCAGACCGGTGAACTGCGCACCGCCCGCGCGGACTTGAGGGCTGGCCGGATCGACACGGCCGGCTACGAGGAGCGCATCAGGGCCGAGATCCAGGAGGTCATCTCCTTCCAGGAGAAGACCGGTCTGGACGTCCTGGTGCACGGCGAGGCCGAACGCAACGACATGGTCCAGTACTTCGCCGAGCAGCTCACGGGGTACCTGGCCACGCAGCACGGCTGGGTGCAGTCCTACGGCACCCGTTACGTCCGCCCGCCGATCCTGGCCGGCGACATCTCCCGCCCCGAGCCGATGACCGTGCACTGGACGACGTACGCCCAGTCCCTCACCCCGCGCCCGGTCAAGGGCATGCTCACCGGGCCGGTCACCATGCTCGCCTGGTCCTTCGTCCGGGACGACCAGCCGCTCGGCGACACCGCCCGGCAGGTGGCGCTCGCCCTGCGCGAGGAGGTCAACGACCTTGAGGCGGCCGGGACTTCGGTGATCCAGGTCGACGAGCCCGCCCTGCGCGAGACGCTCCCGCTGCGCACCGCCGATCGTGCCGCGTATCTGGCGTGGGCGACCGAGGCGTTCCGGCTCAGCACGGGTGGGGTGCGGCCGGACACGCAGATCCACACCCACATGTGCTACGCCGAGTTCGGGGACATCGTCCAGGCCATCGACGATCTCGACGCGGACGTCATCAGCCTGGAGGCGGCCCGCTCGCACATGCAGGTCGCGCGCGAACTCGCCGCCCACGGCTATCCGCGCGAGGCGGGACCGGGCGTGTACGACATCCACTCGCCGCGGGTGCCTAGCGCGGAGGAGGTCGCCGATCTACTGCGTACCGGGCTCAGGGCCATCCCCGCCGAGCGGTTGTGGGTCAACCCCGACTGCGGTCTCAAGACCCGCGGTTGGCCGGAGACCCGTGCGTCGCTGGAGAACCTGGTCGCCGCCGCCCGCACGGTCCGTGAGGAACTGCCCGGGGCCTGACATCGGGTCCTGAGGTCGGGTCCGTTCGGCCGGGGAGGGACGCCGAGGCCCCCTCCCCGGCCGGCACACGTGCCTGCGCGCAGTGTCCAATGGAGACCGCCACACCACCGACCGCACCAGGAGGAGCCGTCCGTGACCAGCCGTGTCACCTTCATCTCGCCCGCGATGAGCACCTCGCTGCGCCAGGCACGTTTCGACGACGGGGGTTCGATCGAGGCCGGCGGTGAGGCGGGGGCCCGTGCCGCGGCCGGCGCCCTGCCCTCGGCCGCGCGTGTCGTCGTGTCGCCCGGTGTGCGCTGTCGTCAGACGGCGACCGCGTTGGGCCTCAACGGGTGCGAGGAAGCAGCGGAGTTGGCGGGGCTGGACGTGGGGCGCTGGCGGGGGCTCACGCTCGCAGAGGTCGGTGCCGGTGAGCCCGAGGCGGTGGCACAGTGGCTCGCCGATCCCGCGTCGGCTCCGCACGGCGGGGAGTCCGTCGAGGAGTTGTGCGCGCGGGTGGCACGGTGGCTGGAGGCGTCCCTCGGCGCGGACGGCCGTACGCTCGCCGTGGTCGAACCGGATGTCGTACGGGCCGCGGTGGTGCACGCGTTGGGCGCGCCCGCGGCGGCTTTCTGGCGGGTGGACGTGCTGCCGTTGACGGCCACCACGGTCAGTGGGCGGGCGGGCCGGTGGAACGTGCGGGTCGGAGACCCGCTGGAGACGGCCGGGGCGGCCGGAGTCCCGCCGGCCGGCGGGTCATGACGCCGTGTCCCTGTGCTCACGTAACTGCGTGATGATCGCGCGGCGCGGCTGACACCGCCCGCCCCGTCCTCCGGGTCGTGTCAGTGCGGTGCGGGCACCGCCGTACTCGCCGGCACCGTGGCCGGCTTCGGGTTCAGCAGCCGTTCGGCCAACTCGCCGAAAGCCAGGCCGAATCCGCCCCACAGGGTGATCTGCATGGCCAGCGCGGAGAGCCGGAAGCGCCACAGCACGGTGGCCGGGAAGTCCGCGGGGACCTCGTTGATCACCGGCAGGAACGCGTACGCCAGCCCGATCACCAGGGCGAACGCGGCGAGCGCGACGACGGTGGCGTACCAGGTGCCCAGGCTCGGTGCGAGCCGCTTGCCGAGGATGGTCGCGACGATCGCGAGGAGCACGCTGAGGACCATCATCAGGAAGTACAGGGTGGTCCGCTTGCCGATGGTGTCGGGGTCGCCGACCGCCGGCGGGTTGGCCGGGTACTTCAGGAACGGGACGACGTAGACGGCCAGCAGGGCGCAGCCGGACAGCAGCAGCGCGGTCGCCCGCGGGCTGAACCGGCCGACGCGGCCGAGCGCGAAGCAGAAGGCGAGCGCGGCGATGCCGCCGAACGCGACGCCGTAGATCAGGACACCGGTGGCCAGACCGGCGGTGGACTGCAGGGAGCGGGAGACGATCTCCATCTCGTGCTCGTGGGCGTGCGCGTCCTCGAAGCCGATCGCCTTGTCGACGTTCGGCTCACCGAGGAAGTAGGCGACGACGAGGGCGAGCACGCCGGCGGTCAGGCCGGCGAGCATGCCCCGCACGAGAAGGTTTCGCACCGTTGCGGAGTTCATGAGAGTGCTGGTTTCCCTCGGGTCAGTGGCAGGGGAAGCCGAGCAGGTGACGGGCGTCGTGCACCCACTCGTGGACGTCCGAACCGGACACGAGGGAGGTGGCGCCCTGTTCGGCGCCGACGAAGTAGAGCAGGACCAGCATCAGGATGCCGAAGAAGACCGCCCAGGGGACGATCGCGCCGATCGGCAGCTTGGCGGGGAGAGCGGGGGTGGTGGCTGTCGGCTGAGCGACATGCTGCGCCATGGCAGGGCCTCCTCTGGGAGTTCGCGTCCCATCTCGGTGGTGCACAGGACGACGGCTACGGGTCTGACTCGCCCCCCTCCGCTAAAGGGGTGGCACACAGTGGCGCGACCGTGCCGGACTCCCACCGGCTTCCGTTTTGGCGTCGTCGATATCAGAGTGACCGTACCGTGTGTCGCGAACATGGCCAATACCGCGCTACCTGGGGTGATGCCGGTCTCTCGCGCCGAGTGACGAGGATCATCGGCCTCGGTCGTCAATTCACCGCGTGGATACGTCGGTTCAGGCGCCGTGCGAGCCGCGGTCCCGTACGTCGGTCACACCGAGCCGCGGACCACGATCCGGCCCGGCAGCGGCGCCAGGCCCCCCGTGTCGATGCCGAGGGCGTGCCGCGCGGCGAGCCTGCCGAGGACTTCGGCGTCGATGTGGACGGTGGTGAGCGCGGGCGTGGTCAGGGAGCCGTGCTCGGTCTCGTCGAAGCCGATCACGGCCATGTCATCGGGCACCCGAACTCCGAGGTCGTGCAGGGCGGTCAGGGTGCGCACGGCGATGTCGTCGTCGAAGGCGGCCACGGCGGTCACGTCCGGGTGCGCCGCGCGGAACGCCCCGACGGCGACCGCGCCTGCCTCCCGCGGGCGGGGGACGACGAGGTGCTCCAGAGGCGGCAGACCCAGCCGCCGGGCGGCCTCGCGGGCGAACCCGAGGCGGGCCTCGGTGAGCGGGAAGTCGTGGTCGGGCATGGCCATGGTGATCCGGGTGTGCCCCCGTTCGGCGAGATGACCGATCTGCAGGGCGGCGTTGGCGGCGAACCCGTTCTCCCAGTCCTCCTCGATGGGACCGTTCCCACGCATGTAGACCTCGCCGAGCCGGAGCACGGCTCGCGGCACGATGGCGTCGAGGATCTTCTGGGTGGCCTCCGGCGCGGTGTGCCCGTGCCGCACGAGGAGGACGTGGTCGTGCGCGGCCAACTCCTCGTCCAGGCCCCGGACATAGCTCCGGGAGAAGTTGCCCTCCAGGCCCTCGTCGACATTGAGGACGACGATCCGCGACGACCCCTCGCGCAGCGCCCGGGCGATCCCGTGCGGGACGTACCCCAACTCCCGTGCGGCGGCCAGGACTCGTTCCCGGGTCGCTCCGGAGATGGTCTGCCGGGGGTCGTCGTTCAGTACGAAGCTGACGGTCGCCCGGGAGACCCCGGACGCCTCGGCCACGTCGCTCAGCGTCACCCGGCCGGAACGGCCCATGCCGGCACACTCCCGCCAGTAGAACGATTAAGCGCCGGCGCTCAGCCTAGGCGAACACGATGGTCTGGTTGCCGTTCCTGACGACCCGGTCCTCGGCGTGCCACAGCACCGCCCGGGAGAGGACCGCGCGTTCCACGTCGGCGCCCCGGCGGGTGAGGTCGGTGGCGGTATGGGCGTGGGTGACGCGGACGACGTCCTGCTCGATGATCGGGCCCTCGTCGAGGTCCTCGGTGACGTAGTGGGCGGTGGCGCCGACCAGCTTCACGCCGCGTTCCTTGGCCTTGGCGTAGGGCCCGGCGCCGATGAAGGCGGGCAGGAAGGAGTGGTGGATGTTGATGATCGGCACGCCGAGCCGTTCGATGAGGTCGCCGGTGAGGATCTGCATGTAGCGGGCGAGGACGACGAAGTCGACGTTGCCCTTGAGCAGCCGCAGGTGTTCCGTCTCGGCCGCCGACTTGTCCGGTCCCTGGGAGGGCACGTGGAAGAACGGGATGCCGAAGGCGCGTACCTCCTCGGCCACATCGGGGTGGTTGGAGATCACCATCGCGACGGTGACGGGCAGTTGGCCCTGCCGATGGCGCCAGAGCAGGTCGAGCAGACAGTGGTCGGACTTCGACGCGAAGATCGCGACCCGCTTGGGGACCGACAGGTCGCGCAGCGTGTACGTCAGACCGAACCGCTCCACGAGGTGTTCGTCGAGGTCGGTGCGCAGGGCGGGCAGCGCGGCCCGCAGGCCGTCGAGGCCGAACACCGTGCGCTGGAAGAAGGCGCCGCCCTGCGGGTTGTCGGAGTACTGGTCGAGGGCGACGATGTTGGCGCCGTGGCCGCTGAGGACCGATGTCACGGCCGCGACGATGCCGGTGGCGTCCGCGCCCTGCACGATCAACGAGGCCTGCTGCGTGGGCTTTTCGGCCGTGCCGGCGCGGACCGGGGTGTCCTGCGTGAGCGTCATGCCGTGCTGTCCTTCCGGAAGCGGGCGGCCCAGTCGGAGGTGGCCTTGAGCCCGCCGAACGTATAGAAGTGGATCTTCAAGTCGCCGTGCCGGGCGGGGTCGTGGGCCGCGGCGAGATCGCGCAGGAAGCGGTCGGGGCCGGCGGTGCCCATGAGGTTGGTCAGCGAGAACCCGTACTTCTTGACGACGGAGGCACTGGTTCCTACGCCGAACCGGGCCGCGTAGGACAGGAGCCGGCGTGCTCCGGCGGGTCCGGGGACGCCGATCCTGATGGGGAGGGCGATGCCTCGGCTCCGTACCTCCGCCACCCAGGCGAGCACCGGGTCGACGTCGAAGCCGAACTGGGTGATGATCTCGCCGTCCAGGGGGTGCGCGGCGAGGGCCGCGTGCTTGTTCCGCAGCGCGGACCACAGCGTCAGGTCGTCGATCGACGGATGGCCTTCGGGGTATCCGGTGATGCCGACGTGCCGTACTCCGTACTCCCCCAGCAGCCCGGTGTCGATCAGCGAGAGGGAGTCCGCGTAGGGGCCTTCGGGGTGGGCCGGGTCGCCGCCGACGAGGAACACGTTGTCGGAGGTGCCGTCGGCGCGCAGGCCCGCGAGGAACCGTTCGAAGTCGTCGCGGGAGCCGAGGCGGCGGGCGGAGATGTGCGGTACGGGGACGAAGCCGAGCCGCTTGACGGCCCGGGCCGCGGCCAGGCGCATCGGCAGGTCCTCGTTGCCGAGGAAGGTGATGTTGATGCGGGTGCCCTGGGGTATGCGGTCGCGGGCCTCTTCCAGTCCGGGGACGTCCTTGCCGGTCATCTCCAGGGAGAAGTCCTCCAGGAGTGCGGTGCCGACCGCTGTTCCTGTCCTGCTCGCGGGGTTCATCGTGGTGCGTCTCGCTCTCTGGGCCCGCGTCAGCGGTCGCGGCGGTAGAGGGTGCGCGCGTGCTCGTCGAACGGCGAGGGATGCACGGTGGCGCGGATGCGGGGGAAGCCGAGGTCGGCCTCGGGGTCGGTACCGGGACCGGGGTGCTCGCCCCAGACCACGCTCACCTCGGTGCCGGGCACGGCGTGCTCGGTGTCGATCAGCGTCTGGGCGAGGACCGCGCCCACGGGGTCGATCGACGCGCTCTGCATGGTGACGCCGACCAGTCCGGCGGCGGTCTCCACCCGGTGCCGGGCGTAGGAGAGCACGAAACCGGGATCCTGGCCCTCGCCGATCACCGTGCGCACGTCGGCGGGGTCGAGGACGAGGGTGACCTTGGTGCGCCGCACCTCGTCCTTGGCCTTCTCCAGGGCGTCCCGGCCCACGAAGTCGTGGCGGAAGGAGATCATCTTGCCGTAGCCGAGTTCGTACGGCGATACGTAGTAGTCCTCGATGTCCTCCGAGAAGTAACTGCCGTTCAGGGGGCGCTTGCCCTCGATTCCGAACAAGGGCAGCTGCCTGCGGTATTCCAGCAGTTCGGGGTCGGTGTAGATGCCGGGCACCGGGGACGGGATCCAGCCGCTCTCGACGCTGGGTGTCGTGTACGCGAGGGCGCCGACCTGGATCAGGCCGAGCGGTTCGCCGACCGTCAGGAACCTCTCGTGGACGTGGGCCGCGTGCTCCCAGGGGCCGATGAACTCGTAGCCGGCCTGGCCCGCCATGCCGTGCCGCAGGGCGCGCAGCGAGCGCCCGTCGAGGACGACCGGGCTGGAGTGGAAGAACTTCGTCTCCGGCATCGGGCCGCCGAACGCCCGCTCCACCAGCTCCACGGCCAGCGGGCCTTGAATCTGGTAGCGGAACAGCTTCGGGTCGCCGCCGCCGGGCCGGAAGGCGGAGGAGGGGTCGGTGGCGAAGCCGACGTCGTAGCCGCCCTTCTCCGCGTGGTACTGCACCCAGTGCTGAGCGGCGGGGATGCCGCTGAGCAGGTACCTGTTCTCGGCCTCGCGGGCGAGGATGCCGTCGGTGACGATGTGGCCTTCGCGGGTCACGGGCACGTACTGCTTGGCCTGTCCGATCGCGAACTTGGCGAAGTTGTTGACGCCGTGATCGGCCAACACCCGGGTGGCGTCCGGGCCTTCGATCGTCAGGTCGTACATGTGGTGCGAGAGGTCGAGCAGGGCCACGCCCTCGTGCCAGGCCTGCTGCTCCTGCCGCCAGCCCGCGTACTCGCGCTCGACCACCTCAGGGGTCCATGGCTCGGCGCCGGGCTGCCACAGCAGCTTGACCGGTGAGCCGGCCTTGTCGATGCCGTCCTGGAGGGAGGGGGTTGCCATTGCGGCTCCTTCGCTTCGCGGTCCGTCCCGGGAACGTCCACTAAGTCGTCCACTAAATCGTTCTAGTGGACGCTAACAGGACCGGCCCTGCCGGCGCGTGGCTCCGATCGCGCAACCTTTGCGTGCGCCCCGCGTACTGGGCGCGGGTGCGGGCTCCGCCCGGGTCGCGAAAGTCTTTCGTAACCGGGGCTTTTCTCCTCCTTGTCCCGGGCGTGAACCGCGTGTCAGTGTCCCGGTCCAGCAGGCAGGCCGCTGCGGCGGTGCACACGAAAGCCTTTCGCGCTGCTTTCCGTATCTGCCTTGCGCACCACATGGCATTGCGAGAGAAAGAGGCAGAGCATGCACGGGACTTCGAGAACGAGAACTCGGCGGATGGTCGTATCCCTCACCACCGTGTCGGCCGCCGTGGCCATCGCCTCCTGCGGGACGTCCGGGCCGTCCACGACGTCGTCCTCGAAGGGCCTGACGATGTGGGCGCTCAACGACCAGACGATCCTCAAGGAGTCGGTCGACGCCTACAACAAGGAGCACCCGGACGGGAAGATCACGCTGCGGCTGTTCGCCAACGACGACTACAAGCAGAAGCTGCGCGTGGCGTTCGGCGCGAACCAGGCACCGGACATCTTCTTCAGCTGGGGCGGCGGCGCGCTCAACGACTACGTCAAGGCGGGCAAGGTCGACGCCCTGTCCGCGTCCCAGGTCAAGACGGACCGGTTCACGCCGAGCGTGCTGCAGAGCGCCACCTTCGACGGCAAGGTCTACGGCGTACCCGCCAACGGCCTGGCGCCGGTCGTCCTCTACTACAACAAGAAGGTGCTCGCCGACGCGGGCGTCCAGCCCCCGAAGACGTACGACGACCTGCTCGCGGCCGTGAAGAAGCTGAAGGCGAAGAACGTCATCCCGATGTCCCTCGCGGCCAACTCCAAGTGGCCGACGCTGATGTACACGGAGTACCTGCTCGACCGGACCGGTGGCTCCGGGGTGTTCTCGAAGATCGCCGGCGGTGACGCCTCGGTGTGGAAGGACGCGTCGGTCACCAAGGCCAACCAGTACCTCCAGGATCTGTCCGAGGCGGGTGCCTTCGGCTCCAACGCCTCGTCCGTCAACTACGACCAGGGCGCCTCCACCGCGCTCGTCTACACCGGCAAGGCGGCCATGGAGGTGATGGGCACCTGGGAGTACGCCAACTTCGTCAAGGCCGCACCGGACTTCGTGAAGAACGACCTCGGCTACACCACGTTCCCGACCGTGCCCGACGGCAAGGGCGACCCGGCCGGCATCGTCGGCAATCCCTCCAACTTCCTGTCCCTGAACGCGGCGAGCAAGCACAAGTCGGAGGCGCTCGACTACTTCAAGGACTACGTCCTGGACGACTCCCAGATCGACGCCTACCTGGCGGCGGGCAGCGTGCCGCCGGTCAACGGCCTTGAGTCGAAGCTGGCTTCGACGACTTCGGCCGACAAGAAGTGGCTGCAGTTCGTGTACGACCTGGTGCAGAAGTCCCCGAGCTTCCAGCTCTCCTGGGACCAGGCCCTGCCCTCGGACCAGTCCGACCCGCTGCTGACCAACGTCGACAAGTCGTTCCTGCGGGAGATCGAGCCCGCGCAGTTCGGCGAGAACATGAGCAAGGCGGCGCAGTAATGACGGCAGTTGTCCCTACGCCCGGCCCTGCCGCGTCCGAGAGGGCGCGGTCGGGCGGGGCCCGGGTGGGGCGCCGCTGGAGCGGTGCCCTGATGGCCGCCCCGGCGCTGGTGATCTTCGCCCTGTTCGGTCTCGTCCCACTCGTGGGCGTGCTGGTGCTGAGCCTCGCCGACTGGGACGGGCTGGGTTCGATCGGCTGGGCCGGCGGAGCCAACTGGAGCGCGGTGCTCACCGACAGCGCCACCTGGCAGGCGGTGTGGCTCACCGTCAAGGTGATGGTGATCAGCTGGCTGGTCCAGACGCCCGTCGCGCTGGCGCTCGGTGTGTTCCAGGCGCCGCGGGGCCGGCTGCGCTCGCTGTTCGCCGTGCTGTGGTTCCTGCCGCTGCTGCTGTCCGCCGTCGCGATCGGCCTGACCTGGCAGGCGCTGCTCGACCCGTCCTTCGGCATCGGCGCCACCCCCGGACTGCACTGGCTGGCCAAGCCGTTCCTCGGCTCGCCCGACCTCGCCCTCTACACGGTGATCTTCGTGATCGCCTGGCAGTTCGTGCCCTTCCACGCGCTGCTCTACCAAGCCGGACTGCGCCAGATCCCGGTCTCTCTCTACGAGGCCGCGGCCATCGACGGGGCCGGGCCCCGGGTGCGCTTCCTGCGGATCACGCTGCCGCAGCTGAAGTACACGTTCGTCACCTCCAGCACGCTGATGCTCGTCGGCTCCCTGACCTACTTCGACCTGATCTTCGTGCTCTCCGGCGGCACGGGCGGCCCCGGCACCGCCACCCGGGTGCTGCCGCTGGCCATGTACATCACCGGCTTCCAGGCGCACGACATGGGCCGGGCCAGCGCCGTCGCCACGCTGCTGGTGGTGACGGGTCTGGGGCTCTCGCTGCTCACCACCCGCCTGTCGGGCTTCACGAAGATGGACAGTCAGCAGGAGGGCATGTGAGCACCACCGTGACCAAGACCCGTGCGCGCGTCGACCGCGGCGCCGTCGTACACCGCCCGGTGGCACCAGCACCGGCGGCAGCCCGGCCGCGCTCGGCCGTCGCCGTCGTGCGCCGCGTGCTGAGCGGCGGTGCCACCCTCTTGTGGACCGCGCTGGTCGTCGTACCGATCTATTGGCTGGTCGTGACCAGCCTGCGCGGCCGTACGGACTTCACCACCGACAGTCCGCTGGCGCCGCCCGGGCATCCGACGCTGGAGAACTACCGGACCGTCCTGGCCGGCGACTTCACGACCTATCTGCTCAACAGTGTCGTCGTCACCGTGGCCACGGTCGCGCTCACCGTCGTCGCGGCGCTGATGGCCTCGTTCGCGATCGTCCGGCACAGCGACAACCGCTGGTTCCGTGTCACCTTCCGGCTGTTCCTGCTAGGCCTGGCCATCCCGTTGCAGGCGGTGATCATCCCCGTGTACCTGCTGATCATCCGGATGCAGCTCTACGACAGCCTGTTCGCGATCGTGCTGCCCTCGGTGGCCTTCGCGCTGCCGATCACCGTGATGATCATGGTGAACTTCCTGCGGGACGTGCCGCGTTCGCTGTTCGAGGCGATGGTCGTGGACGGGGCGAGCGACTGGCGGATGCTGTGGTCGCTGGCGGCGCCGCTGGCCCGCCCCGCGCTGGTGACGGTCGCCGTGTACGACGGCCTCCAGGTGTGGAACGGGTTCCTCTTCCCGCTCATCCTCACCCAGAGCGGCGACAAGGCGGTGCTTCCGCTGGCGCTGACGCTCTACAAGGGGCAGTTCGGCATCGACATCCCGGCCATGATGGCCGCGGTGGTGCTCTCCACCCTGCCGATGCTGGCGGTCTTCGTACTCGCCCGCCGCCAACTCGTCGCCGGTCTCACCGCCGGTTTCTCCAAGTAGCCCCCACCACCGGGCAGTTCACCCCGTACGACGGCCGGGCCCCGCGCCCGGCCCCGTCGGCGTGCCCGCGCAACACCGAGGAGTCGTGAATGACGACCACCATGCCCGACCACAGCGGCCTCCCCCACGAGGAGAGCGACCGCCCTTGGACGGATCCCACCCTGCCCACCGCCGAACGCGTCGAGGCGCTGCTCGCCCGGCTCACCCTGGCGGAGAAGGTCGCGCAGTTGAGCAGCACCTGGGAGGACATCGAGGCCGACGGTCCCGAAGTGGCCCCGGGCAGCAACCACTTCGGCCGCGTCGGCGACCTCGACGAGACGGCCCGGCACGGCCTGGGCCAACTCACCCGGCCCTACGGCACCCTCCCCCGCCCCGCGTTGGAGCACGCACGCCTGCTGGCCGAGCACCAACGGCAGGTGGTGGCGCAGAGCAGATTCGGCATCCCGGCCATGGCCCACGACGAGTGCCTGACCGGCTTCACCGCCTACGGCGCCACCATCTACCCCACCTCGCTGGGCATGGCGGCCAGCTTCGACCCCGCGCTGATCCGCAAGGTCGGCGAGGCCATCGGGTCCGACATGGCGGAAGCGGGCGTGCACCAGGGCCTGTCCCCCGTCGTCGACGTCATCCGCGACTACCGCTGGGGCCGCTGCGAGGAGACCTTCGGCGAAGACCCGTACCTGGTGGGCGAGTTGGCCGAGGCGTACGTGACCGGCCTGCAGAGCGCCGGGGTGTACGCCACCCTCAAGCACTTCGCCGGGTACTCCGCCTCGACGGGCGGCCGCAACCACGCGCCCGTGGGCATCGGCCGCCGTGAACTCTTCGACGTGATCCTCCCGCCCTTCGAACGGCTCGTCGCCGCAGGCGTGCGGTCGGTGATGAACTCGTACGCCGAGATCGACGGCGAGGCACCGGCCGCGAGCGAGTGGCTGCTGACGTCGGTGCTCCGCGAGCGATGGGGCTTCGAGGGGACCGTCGTCTCCGACTACTGGTCAGTGCCCTTCCTGGTCAACGATCACCGGGTCGCGGCCGGTCTGCCGGAGGCCGGTGCGCTGGCGCTGCGTGCCGGGATGGACGTCGAACTGCCCGACCAGCGAGGCTTCGGCAGCGCACTCGTCGGCGCGGTGGAACAGGGCCTGGTGGGCGAGGAGTTGGTCGACCGGGCGGTTCGGCGAGTGCTGCGGCAGAAGGCAGACCTCGGGCTGCTCGACGCCGACTGGGACCCCCGTCCACCCGCCCTGATCGCGGGTGAACTGGACCTCGACAAGCCGACGAGTCGCCGACTCGCGCACGCGGTGGCCCAGTCGAGCGCCGTCCTGCTGTCGAACGACGGGATCCTGCCCCTCCCCTCGACCGGCCGCGTCGCGCTGATCGGCCCGTGCGCCGACGACGTACGCACCATGTTCGGCTGTTACAGCTTCCCCAACCATGTCCTCGCCGAACGCGACGACCTCGGCAACGGTGTCGAGGCGGTCTCGCTGCGCGATGCCCTGACGGCCGAACTGCCCCTGGTGGACTGGGCGTTCGAGCCGGGCTGCCCGATCCGGGAGGAGGACCGTTCCGGGATCGCGGCCGCGGTGGAGGCGTCCGCAGGGGCCGATCTCACCGTGCTGGTCGTCGGCGACAAGGCCGGCATGTTCGGGATCGGCACCTCGGGCGAGGGCTGTGACGTGGAGGACCTGCGGCTGCCGGGCGTGCAGGAGGAGCTGGTCGAGGCGGTGTTGGCGACCGGTCGGCCGGTCGTCCTGGTCGTCAGCAGTGGGCGGCCCTACGCGGTGGGCCGGTTCGCGTCCGCCGCCGCGGCCATGGTGCAGGTCTTCCTGCCGGGCGAGGAGGGCGGCCGTGCGGTGGCCCAACTCCTGTCCGGGAAGGCGAACTTCAGCGGCAAGCTGCCCGTGCAGATCCCGACCACGCCAGGCGGTCAGCCCTACACCTACCTTCACCCGCCGCTCGGCGACCGGCAGAGCTGGCTCTCCAACCTCGATCCGACACCGGCGTTCCCCTTCGGACACGGACTGTCGTACACGAGCTTCCAGATCGACGGGCTCGGCGTCGACCGCGAACCGGTGCCAGTGGACGGGGAGTTCACGGTCGGGGTGCGGGTGCGGAACACGGGGGCGGTCGCGGGGGCCGAGACCGTGCAGTTGTACGCGATCGATCCGGTCGCCCAGGTGACCCGCCCTGTACGGTCCCTGCTCGGCTTCGCCAAGGTGCCCCTCGCACCCGGTGAGCGGGCGACCGTCCGCTTCCACGTCCACACCGACCGGCTGGCCTTCACCGGTCTGGACGGCAGACGCATCGTCGAACCCGGCGAGATCCGCTTGCAGATGGGCTCGTCGAGCCTGGACACACCGGTGCGGGAGACGGTCCGACTCGTCGGCGAGGAGCGGGACGCGACGGTACTGCGGCAGCACGCGGTGCCGGTGAGCATCGAGCGGGAGTAGGCGGCGGGGAGAGGTCCCCCTGCGGCTGCGCGGGGCGATGCTCGGCGAGCGGATGCTGGCCGACCTGCGCGAGGACTTC
>NZ_JBSFLV010000121.1:0-27678 GCF_053599215.1 Streptomyces sp. NPDC001002
AAGGGGCGGTTGCCGGTGGCCGCGTACACCAGGAGCGAGCCGAGCGAGAAGACGTCCGAGGCGGCGGTGACGTCCCTGGGGGAGGAGAACTGTTCCGGTGACATGAAGGGCGGGGTGCCGATCAGCCGGCCGGTGACCGTGAGGTCCTCGTTGTCGGCGGCGCGCGAGATGCCGAAGTCGATGACGCGTGGACCGTCCTCCGCGATGAGGACGTTGCTCGGCTTCAGGTCCCGGTGCACGACCCCGGCCCGATGGATGTCCCGCAGCGCCTCGACCAGGCCCAGTGCGAGGGTGCGCAGCCGGCGTCCGCTCAACGGGCCCTGTTCGGCGACCACTTCGGTCAGCGTGCGCCCCGGTACGTACAGCGTCGCCATCCACGGCTGCTCGGCGTCGGGATCGGCGTCCACGACCGGCGCGGTGAACGCGCCGCTCACCCGTCTCGCCGCCGCGACCTCCTGCCGGAAGCGGGCCCGGAACTCCTCGTCCAGCGCGTACTGCGCGTGCACGACCTTGATCGCGACCTGTCGCCCCGAGGCCGAGAGCCCCAGATGCACGACGCCCATACCGCCGCTGCCCAGTCGGTCGATCAGCGTGTAGCCGGCTATGGGCGCGCCGGTGGACTCGGCATTTCCGGAGCTCAGCGACATGCGCCGGTCACCTTTCCCCATTCCCCGGTCTGGACGGACCGCTCAAGGGGTTCAGACTAGGGCGTCGGTTCGCGGGCCAGTCCACCGACCGGTGAACCGACCGGTCGGTTCACCGGCACGGTCACTCCATCCTGAGCAGCCGGTTGACCGCCCGCCCGAACACGTACCGGCCCGCCGTCGCGAGCACCGGGTCGAAGAGCCCGGGCAGCAGCCGCACTCCCAACTCCTCGCGCCACACCACCCGGCTGCGCCCGCCGGGGCCCTGCCGTACCTCGATCTCGGCCCAGCCCCGCACGACCCGCCCCCGCTTCTCCAGCCGGCACAGGCCGGGCTCGTCGTCCGTCGGGGGCTGCCACAGCGTGACCTCCATCCGGTCGTCGAAGCCGAGCGGGCCGAGCCCAGAGCGGGCCACGAACACCGTGCCCACCTGTGTCGGGGCGGGCGTGGCCACGGTGACCCGGGTCAGCGGGACCACCTCGCCGTGCCGGGGCCACTCGGTGAGGCGGCGCCATGCCTCGGCCAGGGGCAGGGGTGCCGTGCGTTCGAGCTCGAAGGTGACCACACGACGATCGTAGGGAATCGCGGCTGCTCAACGGCGTGTTCACCGGCCCGTCACGCACTTGGCCCAGCCGCGCAATCACCGAAAGACGTAGACCGGACGACTCGGTCGGGGAGCCGGTCGTCCGCCGCGGATCGGGCGGTCGCGAAGGCACTGTGAACCGGTTAGTTTCCGCAGGAAGTAATAATTGCCCTTACCGAGATGCCTTCAACCGCGCATCTCCGCACGCCTGTTGATTCTTTTTGCCGTGCGTCAAGCGCAACGGTTCATCAATCGCCGCGAAACGCGAAGGAAACAGGCCCGGCGCAGTCTGTGGTCCGCGCTTCCGCAGCTCAGGCCGCCACGTGGGCGGTTCGTATTCCCTTCCCGAATTTCACGATCTCTTTTCATCTGCCTTCGGGCAAGGAGGTATTGCATGTCCGGGTTCAGCATCAGCCGACGTGGTCTGCTGGTCGGCGCCTCGGCCGTCGGCGCGTCCGCCGCGCTCAGCGCCTGTGGCGCCAAGACCGGTACCGAGACCTCGTCCGGCGCCGGGGCCAAGGCCGACACCTCGGGCAGTACCGTCAAGGTGGGTCTGCTGAACTCGCTCTCGGGCACCATGGCGATCAGTGAAGTGACCGTCCACAACGCGCTGTTGCTCGCCGTGAAGGAGATCAACGCGGCCGGCGGGGTGCTGGGCAAGACGCTCAAGCCGATCAGTCAGGACGGCGCCTCCGACTGGCCGACCTTCGCCGAGAAGGCGGAGGCCCTGATCAAGGACGACAAGGTCGTGGCCACCTTCGGCTGCTGGACCTCCGCCAGCCGCAAGGCGGTCAAGCCGGTCTTCGAGCGCTACAAGTCGCTGCTGTTCTACCCGGTGCAGTACGAGGGCCTGGAGCAGTCGCCCTACATCTTCTACATCGGGGCCACCACCAACCAGCAGATCGTGCCCGCCCTCGACTACCTCAAGAAGCAGGGCCTGACCCGGCTCTACCTGGTCGGCAGCGACTACGTCTTCCCGCGCACCGCCAACAAGATCATCAAGGCGTACGCGAAGGCCAAGGGCATGACGGTGGTCGGCGAGGACTACGCGCCGCTGGGCTCCACCGAGTTCAGCACCATCACCAACAAGGTCAAGGGCGCCGGCGCGGACGCCGTCTTCAACACTCTCAACGGCGACAGCAACGTGGCCTTCTTCAAGGAGTACAAATCCGCGGGCCTGACCGCCAAGAGCCTGCCGGTGCTCTCCGTCTCGATCGCCGAGGAGGAGGTCAAGAGCATCGGAACGCAGTACCTGGAAGGCCAGTTGACCGCCTGGAACTACTACGAGACCACCCCGGGCGCCGCCAACACCACGTTCGTGAAGGCCTATCAGGCCGCCTACGGCAAGGACAAGCCGACCTCCGACCCGATGGAGGCCGCCTACATCTCGGTCTACCTGTGGAAGGAGATGGTCGAGAAGGCCGGTTCCTTCGACGTCGCCAAGGTCAAGGCGGCCAGTGACGGCATCGTCTTCGAGGCACCCGAGGGCAAGGTCACCGTCGACGGCGCCACCCAGCACGTCTACAAGACCGCCCGCATCGGCAAGGTCGGCTCCGACGGCCTCATCGAGGAGGTCTGGAACTCGGGCAAGCCGATCAAGCCGGACCCGTACCTGAAGGGCTACTCCTGGGCGAGCAGCCTCTCCTGACGTTCCGTCAGCCCTCTGGTCGCCCCTGCCGGCACCCGCACCCCCGTCCCCTCCCGGAGCCCCCGGAGCCGCTTCATGACGGTCGTCCTCAACCAGTCGTTCACCGGCGTCAGCATCGGTGCCGTCCTGCTTCTCATCGCCCTCGGGCTGACCCTGACGTTCGGTCAGATGGGCGTGATCAACATGGCCCACGGCGAGTTCATCATGGCCGGCGCCTACACGACGTACGTGCTGCAGAAGTCCATCAGCAGCGCCGGCGTCTCCCTGCTCGTCGCGCTGCCGCTGGCCTTCCTCGTGGCCGGTGCCATGGGCGCGCTGCTCGAATGGCTGCTCATCCGGCGCCTCTACACCCGTCCCCTGGACACCCTGCTGGTCACCTGGGGCGTCTCCCTGATGCTCCAGCAGCTGGCCCGGGACGTCTTCGGCGCCCCCAATGTGCAGACGGCGGCGCCCGATCTGCTCACCGGCAACATCTCGGCAGGCGGGGTCACCTTCGCCAACAACCGCCTGTTCATTCTGGGGTTGGCGCTGCTGTGCGTCCTCGGCCTCACGCTGGTCCTGCGGTTCACCCCGCTCGGCCGCCGCATCCGGGCCGTCGTGCAGAACCGCGACCTCGCCGAGGTCTCCGGCATCGCGACCGGTCAGGTCGACCGGATCACCTTCTTCATCGGCTCGGGCCTCGCGGGCGTGGCCGGCGTCGCGCTCACCCTGGTCGGCCCGATCGGCCCGACGATGGGCACCAACTACATCGTCGACGCCTTCCTCGTCGTGGTCGTCGGCGGCATCGGACAGCTCAAGGGCGCCGTCATCACCGCCTTCGCACTGGGCGTGCTCCAGTCGGTCCTGGAGTACTCGACCACCGTCAGCGTCGCCAAGGTCGGCGTGCTCGTGGCGATCGTCGCCTTCCTCCAGTGGCGGCCCCAGGGCCTGTACACCCTGCGCACCCGGAGCCTGGCATGACGACGACCCTCACCCGCCTCCGAGTCCCGGGCGCCTTCCTCCTCGGCGCCGTCCTGCTGCTGGGCGTCGCCCCGCTCGCCCTCTCCGACTTCCGCCTCTCCCTGCTCGCCAAGTACCTCTGCTACGCCATCGTCGCCGTCGGCGTCAGCCTCGCCTGGGGCCGCGGCGGCCTGATGGTCCTCGGCCAGGGCGTCTTCTTCGGCCTCGGCGGCTACGCCATGGCCATGCACCTCAAGCTCACCGACGCCGCCGCCACCGGCGAGAAACTCCCCGACTTCATGCAGCTGTACGGCACTTCGGACACGCTGCCCTGGTGGTGGGAGCCGTTCACCAACCCGCTCTTCGCGCTCGCCATGACCGTGCTGCTGCCCATGGCCGTCGCCGCGGTGCTCGGCTTCTTCGTCTTCCGGCGCCGGGTGAAGGGCGCGTACTTCGCGATCCTCAGCCAGGCGCTCGCCGCCGCCCTGTCGATCTGGCTGATCGGCCAGCAGGCCACCACCGGCGGCACCAACGGACTCACCGACATCCAGGGCTTCTTCGGCTACTCGCTGGACGACCCGGTCAACCAGCGGATGGTGTACTTCATCATCGCCGCCGTGCTGCTCGTGCTGATGGCCCTGGCCCGCCAGCTGTTCGTCAGCCGCTACGGCGAACTCCTCGTCGCGGTACGGGACTCGGAGGAACGGGTCCGCTTCCTCGGCTACGACCCCGCCAACGTCAAGCTCGTCGCGTACGTCGTCGCGGCCGGCATGGCGGGACTCGCGGGCGCCCTGTTCGTACCCGCGGTGGGCATCATCTCGCCCGCGCTGATCGGGATCGTGCCGTCCATCGGCTTCGTGATCGGCGCGGCCGTCGGCGGCCGGGCCTCGCTGGTCGGCGCGGTGCTCGGCGCGATCGCCGTGGCCTGGGCGCAGAGCACGCTCTCCGACGCCTTCCCGGCGGCGTGGACCTACCTCCAGGGCCTGCTGTTCGTACTGGCGGTCGGCTTCCTGCCGGGCGGGCTGGCGTCCCTGTGGGGCGTCCTGCGCAGGAGGCGTACGCGTCCAACACCCGTGATCCGTACGGAAGAAGCAGTCGCTGTGACGGTGGGGGAGACGGCATGAGTGGCTCGGAACTCAAGGGCGAGGGGCTGACCGTCCGTGACCTGCGGGTCACCTTCGACGGCTTCACCGCGGTCGACGGCGTCGACCTCGACATCCGCCCCGGCGACCTGCGCTTCCTCATCGGTCCGAACGGCGCCGGCAAGACGACGCTCGTCGACGCGGTCACCGGCCTGGTGAAGGCGACCGGATCGGTGCGCTTCGGCGGCGACGAGCTGCTCGGCAAGCCGGTGCACCGGATCGCCCGCCTCGGGATCGGCCGTACGTTCCAAACGGCCACGGTCTTCGAGCAGTTGACGGTGCTGCAGAACCTGGACATCGCCGCCGGCGCCGGGCGCGGACCGCTGACCATGCTCCGTCGGCGCACGGGCGTACCGGAGTCGGTCACCAAGGCGCTGGAGACCACCGGCCTGACCGAGCTGCGCGACCGCCCGGCCGGTGTCCTCGCGCACGGCCAGAAACAGTGGCTGGAGATCGGCATGCTGCTCGTGCAGGACGTCCAACTCCTGCTGCTGGACGAGCCGGTGGCCGGCATGAGTCACGAAGAGCGGGAGGCGACGGGTGAGTTGCTGCAACGCGTCAGCGAGGACCACACCGTCGTCGTCATCGAGCACGACATGGACTTCATGCGCTCCTTCGCGCGCAGCGTGAGCGTCCTGCACGCAGGCAAGGTGCTCAGCGAGGGCACGGTGGCTGAGGTGCAGGCCGACGCGAAGGTGCAGGAGGTCTATCTGGGGCGGGCCTCGGAGCCAGAGGCCGTGCTCGCCCCCGGATCCGCCGCCGTGTCCGAGCCCGCTGCCGCCGTTCCCGTCGCCGAGGAGGCGTGATGCCATGCTGGAGTTGAGCAACGTCCGGGCCGGTTACGACCGCAGCCCCGTCCTGCACGGCGTGACCGTCTCCGTCCCCAAGGACGGTGTCGCGGCCGTCCTCGGTCACAACGGCGCCGGCAAGAGCACGCTGTTGCGCGCGGCGATGGGCCTGTTGAAGCCGAAGTCGGGGACCGTACTGCTGGACGGCGAGGACATCACCCGTCTCGCCCCGCACCAGCGAGTGGCACGCGGCATGGCCTACGTACCGCAGGGCCAGCAGTCCTTCCCGCACCTGACCACCGCCGAGAACCTCCAACTCGTCGCCGACGGACGTCCGGACGGGAAGGAAGCGATCGCGGAGGCCCTCGACCTCTTCCCCGTCCTGCGTGAACTCTCCGGCCGCCGGGCCGGGTTGCTCTCCGGCGGCCAGCGTCAGCAACTCGCCCTGGCCCGCGCCCTGGTGACCCGGCCGAGGCTGCTGCTGCTCGACGAACCGACCGAGGGCATCCAGCCCTCCGTGGTCGCGGAGATAGAGGAGACGATCCTGGCGCTCGCCCGGCGCGGCGGCCTGTCGGTCCTGCTCGTCGAGCAGCACGTCGGGTTCGCCATGCGCGCGGCCCAGCGGTACTACGTGCTCGAAGCGGGCCGGGTCACCTCCACGGGGGTCGGCGGCGCGGAGTCCGAGCAGGCGGTGCGGGAGGCGCTCAGCGTGTGAGGCGCTCAGCCTGAAGCGCTCAGCGATTGAGGTCGGCCCCAGGAACCGGCAGCGGCTCCAGGACTGGGTTGGCCAGATGCTGGTAGATGATCATCGTGCGGAAGCTCAGGATCTCGCGGCGGTTGGTGAACCGGTCGAGCAGGAAGGCGTGCAGATGCTCGATGTCCTGAACCGCGACATGGACCAGGAAGTCGTCGTTGCCCGCCATCGTGTAGACGGACAGGACTTCGGGCAGCCGGGACACCGACTGCTCGAAGGCCGCCACCACCTCGCGGCTCAGCGGCCGGACCGTGGCTGCCACCATCGCCTGCACCCCGCGGTTCAACGCCGGCAGCGCGACCTGCGCGCGGTAGCCCCGGATCACCCCGCGCTGCCGCAGCAGCCGGATGCGCTCCAGACAGGTGGAGGGAGCGATGCCGACCTTCTCCGCGATGGCCCGGTTGGGTTGCCGAGCATCCTCCTGCAGATGCCGCAGGATCGCCGTATCAAGTTCGTCCACGATCGCCTCCGTGCGGGCGCTGCCGAATTTCGTTCGGGATCTTCACCACGGTCCGGAACATCACCCTAGCTTCTCGACCATGACGCAAACATTCGAGCACGAAGAGGTGACCCTCCGTCGTGGCCCCCGCTCAGGGCTGCCGATCGTCGTCGCGATCCACTCCCGCGCCCTGGGCCCGGCCGTCGGCGGCTGCCGGATGCGGCGCTACGGCAGCTGGCGCGACGGACTCACCGACGCGCTGCGGCTGTCCGAGGCCATGACCTACAAGTGCGCCGCGTCCGGCCTTGACTTCGGCGGCGCCAAGAGCGTGGTCGCCCTCGACGAGCACACCGAACTCACCCCGGAACTAAGGGAGTCGGCACTGGCCGACCTGGGCGAGATCATCGCCTCCTTCGGGGGCTCCTACCTCGCGGGCCCGGATGTGGGCACCACACCCGACGACATGGTCGTGCTGCGCCGCTCCTCTCCGTACGTCTTCTGCCTCCCCGAGGAGCACGGCGGCACCGGTGACTCCGGTGTCCCGACCGCCACCGGTGTGCTCGCCGCCCTGCGGGCCGGTGCGGACCACGTCTTCGGGCAGCCCTCCCTCGCCGGCCGTACCGTCCTGGTCAGCGGCTTCGGCTCGGTCGGCGGCCGGGTCGCGGCCGGCCTCGCCGCGGACGGCGCGCGGGTGCTGGTCTCCGACGTGGACCCGTCGAAGCGGACGGCCGCCGAGCGGTCCGGCCTCGACTGGGTCGACCCCGACGCGGTGCTCGACACGCAGGCTGACGTCCTGGTCCCGGCCGCCGTCGGCGGGGTGCTGAGCCCGCGGACGGCGCCCCTGCTCGACGTACGGCTCGTGGTCGGCCCGGCGAACAACCAGCTCACTGACGACTCGGTCGCCGACCTCCTCGCCGAGCGGGGCGTCGTCTGGGTACCGGACTTCGTCGCGAGCGCGGGTGGCGTCGTGTACACCCTCGGCCGCGAGATCGACCGGCTCGACAGGGAGCAGGCGGTGCGCCGCGTCGAGGGCATCGGCGACACGGTGACCGTGCTGCTGGAGGAGGCCCGCCGGAACGGCACGACTCCGCTGCGCGAGGCTCAGCGGCTCGCCACGGAGAGGCTCGCGCCGCGTGGAGGGAGGGTCACTGTGGGCCGGGGAGCTTGAGCGGACCGCCCCTCGCCAACTGACCTCTTGTCGCGACTGGCGATCTGTCAACAGCCCTTCGGCTCCCAGATGTTGGTGTCCCAGTCCAGGTGCCGGACGAGGTCGTCCTCGCCCGGGCGGGACGGGGGCGCGGGCGGGCCGGGGCGATTCGGCGGTGCGCCCGGGTCGGGCCGGTTGGGCGGCGCGGCCGTGTCCGGTCGGGACGGAGGGGCGCTCGGGCCGGGTCGGGGCGGAGGCGTACTGGCACCCGGCCGGGACGGAGACCCCTCGGCACCCGGCCGGGACGGGGCCTGCGCGCCTCGGGAGATGTTTCCGCTGACCGTGATGTTGTGCTCCACGCGCGGGCGGCGGAGTGTCTCGTACAGGGACAGCGCGGAGTCCGTGTCCGGGGCGTCGCGCAGGCACTTGGCGAGGATGACGGCGTCCTCCATGGCCATCGACGCGCCCTGCCCGGTCGCGGGGGAGGCGGCGTGGGCGGCGTCGCCGATGAGCAGGGTCCGGCCGGAGCGCCAGCGCGTGCCCGTGGGGATCTCGGTGGCGTTGGTGACCATGAGCTCGTCGGAGGTGGCCGCGACCAGGTCGGCGGCGGGCGTGGCGTCCTTGCGCAGCAACGGCACGAGCAGCTCGCGCCAGTCGGCGGGCGTGCCCTGCGCCAACTCCTCGGCGGACAGCGGATCACCGCCCACGCGCGCGAACCAGAAGGTCTCCCCGGCGGGCGACACCGTGTATCCGAAGGCGACGGAACTGCCACGCACCATGGTGATGCGGGCGTCGTCTTCAGGGGAGTCTGTCGAGGCCGTGGATGCGGGATCCGCCGACGTGACGGAGGTGTGGTCCCCTGAGGGCTCGGCTCCCGCCTCACCCCGGCCCCCGACATACCCGTAGAACACCCGCTGCCCCGCATAAACCGGCCGTACCTCCGGGGCGAACGTCGTGCGGACCGTGGAGTTCAGGCCGTCCGCGCCGATGAGGAGGTCGCCCGTGGCCGTGCTGCCGTCGGTGAAGCGGACCGTCACTCCGGCCGGGCCCTCCTCTACGCCCGCGAGCCGTGTGCCGTGCCGGATGTCGATGCCCCGGCGCCGCGCCTCCGCCTGGAGCGCGGTGTTGAGTTCACCGCGGCGCAGGCACCGGTATCTCAGCTGCGGGTCGGCGGCCTCGCCCAGCGGCACCTGCGCCAACTGCGCGCCGCTGTCGTCGAGTACGCGCATCGAGGTGAGCGGGAAGCCGGCCGCGCCCACCGCCGCCGACGCGTCGAGCTGCGCGAGGGCCCGCATGCCGTTGCTCGCCAGGGTCAGGAACGCGCCGATGTCCTCGGCGGAGTCGGGGTGCGCCTCGTACACGACGACGTGGAGTCCCGCCTTGCGCAGGGCCAGCGCCGTCGTCGTACCCGCGATGCCGCCGCCGATGACCAGTACCCGTGCCATGTAGCTCCCCGTTCCGGCTCCACCCGACCGTCCTGATGATCCAACGCCCGGCCCACCCCTCGGGTTCCGCGGCCGGGTCTCAGCCGGTGCCGGGTTGGACGAGCTTGAACAGGAGGCGGGCGGCCGCTCGGCGGGCGGCTTGGCGCAGGCGGACGGGAGGAACGGGGGCTGGTGTGCCACCGAGGCGGGCGAACAGGGCCTCGGCGTTCGTGCGGTTGACGGCCTGCAGGAGTTCGGGCGGTACGCCGGTGTCGAGGCCCTGGGCGAAGTACTGCCCGGCGGGTCCGGGCGCGAACGGCCAGTCGCTGCCGAACAGGACGTGTCCCGGCTTGGCGAAGGCCAGCAGCGTCGGCAGCGCGGCCGGGCTGGAGGACAGCGCGGTGTCGAAGTAGAAGCTCCGGAAGTCGTCCAGGGTGTCCAGCGGACTGCGCCCGATGTCACCGGCGAGCGAGACGGCCATGCGATGCGAGGCGTACGGCACGAACCCGCCCGCGTGGCTGAGGATGAACCGGATGTTCGGGTACGTGCGCACAACACCGTTGCGTACGAGGAGATATGCGGCCCGCGTGGTGTCCAGGAGGAAGTCGGCGGCGAACGGGGGGATGCCGTCGACGGGCGGGGCGGGCAGCTCGGCCGGGTGGACGAACACCACGGCACTCCGCTCGTCCAGGGCCCGCCACAGCGCGTCCTGGCCGTCCGCGCCGAGGTAGACACCCTGGTTGTTGGCGAGCAACGTGACCCCGTCGGCGCCGAGTTGGTCCAGTGCCCGCACGGCCTCCGCGGTGGAGGCGGCGACATCGGGCATCGGCAGGGTGGCGAAGTACCCGAAGCGGCCGGGGTGTTGGGCGGGCAGGGACGCGGAGTGGTCGTTGAGCCGGCGCGCCAGATCGGCGGCCTCGGCCGGTGAGTCGAGGAACGCGGTGCCGGGCGTGGAGACCGACACGAAGGCCGTCTCCGTACTCAGCAAGTCCATTGCCTCCAGCGCCGATTCGGCACTCCACTCCGGCAACGTCCGCCCACCGGCCTCGGTGAGCCCCGCCTTGGCGAGCAGATCGCGGTAGAAGGTCGGTACGAGGTGCTGGTGCACGTCGACGCGACGGGCGGCGGTGGTCATCCCTGGTTCCTCTCGGCCGTGCGTGCCTTGCTCTCCATGTGGACGGCCGCGCCGTGGACTAGGCGGGCGTGCAGCTCGAACATCGCCACGAGGTCGACGGAGTCGCCGTTGATCTCCCGGTGCACGAACAGGCCGTCGGCACCGGCGATGGCGTAGGTGGTGAGTGTCTCCACGTCCTTCGCGCCCAGGTCGGGGAAGAGGGTCGCGGCAACTTCGGCGATCCGCTGCCGGGAGATCTCGCGGACCTGGAGGAACACCGTCCGTCCGCGGGGTTCGGTGGGCCGGCGTTCGAGCGCGAGCATCAGACCGAGCCGGAGGAAGTCCGGTGCGTCCACAAGGGAGTTGGCGATGTTCGCGGCCATGACCAGCACCCGCTCCAGCGGGGTGCCGGCGTCCTCGCCGGGCAACTCGACCGCGGACAGCCAGGCTTCGAAGCTGCGCTCGATGACGGCCGCGATGAGGTCGTCCTTGTCCTTGAAGTGCCAGTAGATGGAGCTGGCGGGCAGCCCGCACTTGGCGCTCACGGCCGCGATGGACGTGCCCTCGTAGCCGCGCTCACCGGCGATCTCCACCGTCGCGTCCAGGATGCGCCGCCGTGATTCCACCCCGTTCGCCCGCATCTTGCGCGCGTTCTGTGCCCCGGCGGCCCTGGTCATGAGATGCGCCTTCCCGTCCTGCTCGGCTGCTGACCGGCCCTTGACCGGTTCTGGCGGCCAGCTTACCGTATCGACCATTCCAATTGGAATAAGCGTTACAGCAATGAGCCGCGGCAGCACGGACCGACCACAGTGAGGTGGCTGATGGACACAGACGGTGCCTACGACGTGGCGGTGATCGGCTACGGCCCCACGGGCGTCACCGCCGCGAACCTGCTCGGGGCGACGGGCCTGCGGGTGGTCGTCCTGGAGCGGGACGCCGAGGTCTACTCCCGCGCGCGGGCGATCTCCACCGACGAGGAGGTCGTACGGATCTGGCAGCGCGCGGGCCTCGCCGAGCGACTGAAGCGGGACATGCTCGCCGAGCGCCCGGTCGACTTCGTGGACGCGCGGGGCCGCTCCTTCCTCAGCGCCTGCCCGACGCCGCGCGGACACGGCCATCCGGCCCAAATGTTCCTCTACCAACCGGCGTTGGAGCAGGTCCTGCGCGAGGGCGTCGACCGCTACCCGAACGTGGAGGTACTGCTGCGGCACGAGTGCCTGCGGCTGCGCCAGGACGCCGAGGGCGTGGAGTTGACCGTGGTCTCCACCGACGACGACTCGGTACGACGGATCCGCGCTGCCTACGTCATCGCGGCCGACGGCGGATCCAGCCTCACCCGCGCCCAGTTGAACGTCGGGTACGAGGGACGGACGTACGAGGACCGCTGGGTCGTCGTCGACACCGAGATGCTGAAGCCGTGGCCCGGCCACGACCGGCTGCGGTTCCGCTGCGATCCGGCCCGGCCCGCGGTGGACTGTCCGACCCCGCTCGGCCACCACCGCTGGGAGTTCCCGATCCTGCCGGGCGACGACGAGACGTACCTGACGACCGACGAGGCGATCCATCGCCTGCTCGCGCGGTACGGGATCGGCGCGGACGACGTCAGGATCCAACGGGCCACGGTCTACAGCCATCACGTCCGCTTCGCCGACCGCTTCCGGGTGGGCCGAGTTTTCCTCGCGGGTGACGCCGCGCACGCCATGCCGCCGTGGATCGGGCAGGGGATGGCGGCCGGGGTGCGGGACGCGGCCAACCTGTGCTGGAAGCTCGACGCGGTGCTGCGGGGCGAGTTGGGCGAGGACGTGCTCGACAGCTACGAGGCCGAGCGGAAACCGCATGTCAAAGAGGTGACCAGGCGGGCGGTGTTCGTCGGTCGGGTCATCACCGAGCGCCGCCGGACGGTGGCGGCCGTTCGCGACCGCGGACTGCGCGTCCTGGGGCAAGTGCCCGGTTTCGGCGCCTGGTTGCAGGACTCTCAGTGGATCCCCGTCGCGCGCCACGCGGCCGGATTCCAGGCCCGGCCGCGTACCAAGGCGTCCGGCAGCCAGATCCCTCAGCCCTGGGTGACCGCACCCGACGGGACGCGCGTCCGGCTGGACGACGTACTCGCCGGCCGCTGGCTGCTGCTGCACGCGCGCACGGCCACGGCCCAACCCCGCTGGAACGTCACCGCGTTGACCGTCACCCCCGCCGGATCCCGTCCCGCCGAGGGCACGGTCGTCGACAGCGACGGCGTGCTGCTGCCCTGGCTGGCCGAGCACCGCGCGACCGTCCTCGCCCTGCGCCCGGACGGCTACGTCTACGCGGCTGCCCGGGCCGGAGCCCAACTCCCGCCACCACCCGCCCGGTTCACCCCGGCGCTCCGTCCGACCGTCACGACCACGGGATGAGGACCGTCATGACCACACACACCGAACTGCCCGCCATGCAGGAGTACGTGCTCGACGTCTCCGGCAAGGAGATCTTCGTCGCCGAGACCGGTGACGGTCCGCCCGTGGTTCTGCTGCACGGCGGTGGACCGGGCGCCTCCGGAGTCGCCAACTACGCACGAAATATCGCTGAGTTGGCGAAGTCGAACCGGGTGATCGTGCCCGACCTGCCCGGCTACGGCCGCAGCACCAAGGGCGTCGACGCCGCCGACCCCTTCGGTTACCTGGCCGACGCGATGCGCGGTGTGCTGGACCGACTCGGCCTGGACCGGGCCCACTTGGTCGGCAACTCCTACGGCGGGGCCTGCGCGCTGCGGCTCGCTCTCGACACTCCCGACCGGGTCGACCGGATGGTCCTGATGGGCCCCGGCGGTGTCGGCGTCACGCGCGCTCTGCCCACGCCGGGTCTGAGCAGCCTCCTCAACTACTACTCGGGGGAAGGGCCTTCGCGGCCGAAGCTGGAGAAGTTCATCCGGCAATACCTCGTCTTCAACGCGGCCGACGTGCCCGACAGCGTCATCGACGCGCGCTACCGGGACAGCATCGACCCGGAGGTCGTCGCGGCACCGCCGCTGACCCGCCCGTCCGGCCCGAACGCGCTGCGGACGCTGTGGAAGATGGACTTCACGCGCGACGAGCGCCTGTCCCGGCTGCCCGTGCCCACCCTCGTCCTGTGGGGCGCCGCCGACCAGGTCAACCGGCCCTCCGGCGGCCGCATGCTGGCCGAGCGGCTGCCCGACTGTGATCTCTATCTGGTCGCCAACACGGGCCACTGGGTGCAGTTCGAGCGCGCCGAACTGTTCAACCGCGTGTGCGCCGACTTCCTGGCGGGGCGGCGATGAGCACCCCGGGAGAGGCGTCCGTCTTCGGCTCCGTGCACCTCGGCTACGTCGTCGTGGAGACCGAACACTTCGCGGACTGGCGCCGCTTCGGAGCCGACGCCATCGGCATGCACCACGACGCCCTCGACACCGACTTGATGCGGTTCCGCCTCGACGACCAGGAGTGCCGCTTCCTGCTGCGGCGCGGACCGGCCGAGGACGTCGTCGCCACCGGCTGGCACATCGACGACCACGTCAGCTTCGAGCGGATCGAGGCGCGGATCCGTGCCCATGGCGTTCCCGTCTCTCAAGGGACCGCGGAAGAAGCGCAGTTGAGGGGTGTTGAACGGCTGCTGCGCTTCCCCGGTCCCAAGGGCATCGTCCAGGAGATCTACACGACCCCGCTGACCTCGTCCGAGCCACTGCGCATGCTCGCGTCCGGCTTCGTCACCGGCGACTCCGGCATGGGGCACATCGCGCTTACGTCAACTCAACCAGCCCGAGTTCGCGGCTACTTCACCAATGTCTTCGACGCCCGACTGACCGATTACATCGACGAGACGATCAGCGGCGCCAAGCTCAGGATCCGCTTCCTGCGCGTCAACGAACGCCACCACTCCATCGCGGTGGCCGCGCTCAAGGGACTGCCCGTCGACCCGGTCCGCACCCGGGTCCAGCACCTCAACATCCAGGCGGCCACCCTCGACGACGTGGCCCGCAGCTACCAGCGGGTGCACGAACTCGGCTTCGACATGGCTCTGTCCGTCGGTCAGCACACCAACGACAAGGAGCTGTCGTACTACGCCGTCACTCCGTCGGGCTTCGAGTGGGAGGTCGGCTGGAACCCGGTCGTCGTCGACGAGTCGACCTGGCAACCCAGCACCCACCAGGGCATCAGCGTGTGGGGCCACACGCCGGTCGGACAGACGATCGTCGACAGACTCGCCCAGTTCCGCCTCGGCGCCCGCTCCCTCGCCCGTACCGAGGAGACCGTCCCCGCCCTGAGCGGCGCCGGGATCCCGGACGACTGAGCGGGACGGTCACGGGGTCGACCTACCCGCGATGCGGACGGCCGTATCCGGGACGCGCCTACGGCGTGATCAGCCGGCCGCGCCGCGTCGGGACGCGGGGATGGGGTGGCGCATGGGGACGGTCGCGGCCGTGGAGGCGATCAGGACGGTGGCGTCGGCCTCCTCGTCGTTGAGGACGCGGTGCTCCTTCGACGAGTCGAAGTGCACCGAGTCGCCCGCCGCCAGGTCCAGCGACTTGCCGGAGATGTCGAGCGTGATCGCCCCCGCCAGCACGTGCAGCCACTCCTCGCCGACGTGCTTGGCCATCTTGGTGTGCTTGCCGGGCTCCAGCACCACGCGGATCACGGACATCGTCTCGCGCGGTCCGCTCAGCACCGTGTACCGGCCGTCCTGGCCGTCTCGGGTCATCGCCGCGTCGGCGCGCACCAGATGGAAGTCGTCCGCGTCCGGTTCCTGCACCAACTCGCTGATGGAGACGCCGTACACGCGGGCGATCTGCAGCAGGCTCCCGATGGACGGCTTGCGCAGCCCCTTCTCCAGGCGCGACAGGTGCGCCGACGAGATGCCCGTCTGCTCGGCCAGCGTCGTCAGGGTGATGCCACGCTCGCTGCGCAGTTCCTTGAGGCGCTGGGCCACCCAGAGATCCGCGTCGTCCTCGATCGACATTTCGGCACGATAACACGCCTGTGAGGCAATTCGGCGCGCCTGTCGGGTACGGTCGGCCGGCGTCAGTCCGCCGCCGGGGCCAGGGCCAGCAGCTCGTCCGCGAGCGTCCGCGGGTGGGTCAGCAGGCCGACGTGGGTGATCCCGGTCAGGCCCACGATCCGGAACCCGCGACTCTGTGCGGAGGGGATCAGATCCGCGAAGAAGCCCTGATCGGCACAGTGGAGGTAGGTGACCGGTTTCGCGGCGAGCACCTCTTCGCTGCCCGGTCCGAGCGGTTCCTGGTGGGTGCGCAGGGGCATCGGCGTCAGCTTGGCGGCCAGCCAGGCGGTGCCGTCCTCGTCCGCGCCGAGGAGCGCGGGATCCAGCGGTGCCACCTCCCACTCCGCCTGTGCGGGCGTCTCGGCGAACGCCTTCTCCAGCCACGGCAGCAGGGAGAACGCCGAGTCACCGGTCGTCGGCGAGAACGCGTCCGCGTACACCACCTGCCCGACACGGTCGGGGACGAGCGCGGCCGCCGCCGTGATCACCATGCCGCCGTAGCTGTGCCCGACCAGGATCGCGTCCTCGACGCGGTCGAAGGTCAGCAGCTCGGCGATGTCCTGGGCGTGGAGGCTCACCCCGACGTCCGGCGTGGAGAGATGGTGCCGTTCGGCGAGACCGGTGAGGGTGGGCGTCAGCACGGTGTGACCGGCCTCCTCCAGCAGCGGCCGCAGCCGGTCCCAGACCCAGCCGCCGCCCCATGAACCGTGCACGAGTACAAAGGTCGCCATCGCTTCCACTCTCCCTGAGGTCCGACCCAAGCTTCAGCGGCCGTGCGGCCGATGTCGCCAGGATGGTGGGCCGCGCCACCCCGGTCAACCTCGTAGGCAAGTAATTTTGCCTACGAGGCCGATCGGCGGAGGTCGCGTCACCCGGCGGGAGCCGCGTCTACAGCATCGCCAACCCCGGCTCATGCAGCACCGCCGCCACATCCGCCAGCAGCTCGGAACCCTGTTTGCCGTCCATGAGCCGGTGGTCGAACGAGAGCGCAAGCTGTGTGACCCAGCGCGGCTCGATGCGTTCCTCGCCATGGTCGTCCTGGACCACCCACGGCATACGGCGGACGGCGCCCACGGCGAGGATCGCGGCCTCGCCCGGGTTCAGGATCGGCGTGCCGGTGTCGACGCCGAAGACGCCGACGTTGGTGAGGGTGATCGTGCCGCCCTGCATGTCCTGCGGAGACGTGCGGCCGGAGCGGGCCGTGGCGGTCAACCCCGCCAGCGCCTCCGCGAGTTCACGCAGCGACATCCCGTCCGCGCCCTTGATGTTGGGCACGACCAGACCGCGGTCCGTGGCCGCCGCGACCCCGAGATTGACGTAGTGCTTCAGCACGATCTCCTGAGCGCTCTCGTCCCAACTGCTGTTCGCCTCGGGTGTCTTGGCCAGGCCGATCAGGAGAGCCCGGGCGAAGAACAACAGGGGAGTGACGCGTACGTCCCGGAACTCCCGCCTGCCCGCGACGAGTTCACGCAGCCGCATCGTCGCGGTCACGTCGACCGTGATGAACTCGGTGACATGCGGTGCGGTGAACGCTGAGGCGACCATGGCGGCGGCCGTGTGCTTGCGCACTCCTCGGACGGGGATGCGGGTCTCGGGCTGTTGCGGTGCAACGGACCTCGGAATGTCGGGAGTTGAGGCGGCCGCCGTCTCCGCGCGTTCGGCGGCCCGGTAGACGTCGTCGCGGGTGACGGTTCCGCCGGGGCCGGTGGGGGAGACGGTGGTGAGGTCGACGCCGAGGTCCTTGGCGAGCTTGCGTACGGGGGGTTTGGTGGCGGGCCGGGTGAGGGAGCCGTTCGCAGGCTCGGCTTGCGGGGCCGGGTCCGGGGCCCGGTTCGGGGTCGGGGAGGCGGTGACGGGCGCGCCGCGCCGGCGTCGGGTGCCCTGCTCCTGCGGCCCGTATCCGACCAGCAGTGCCGCCTGTTCCGGGTCCGACTGCTGCTGCGCGGGCGCCACCGCGGCGGAGTCGATCGTGATGAGGGGCTTGCCGACGTCCAGTGAGTCGCCCACTTCGGCGTGCAGGGCGATCACCAACCCGGCGTACGGCGAAGGGAGTTCGACCACGGCCTTGGCCGTCTCCACCTCGACGAGGACCTGGTTGACCTCGACGGTGTCGCCGGGCTGGACCGACCAGTTGACGATCTCCGCCTCGGTCAGGCCTTCGCCGACGTCGGGGAGCAGGAACTGCTGCGGGTTCGACACGGTGACGGACCCTTCCTAGTAACTCAGGCTGCGGTCGATGGCGTTGAGGATCCTGTCGACACCGGGGAGCCAGTCCGACTCCAGTCGGCTCGGCGGGTAGGGGGTGTCGTACCCGGTCACGCGCACGACGGGTGCTTCGAGGTGGTAGAACTCCTCGTCCTGGAGCCGGGCGGCGACCTCGGCGCCGAACCCGTGGGAGCGGGCGGCCTCGTGGACGACGACGGCCCGGCCGGTGCGCCGCACGGACGCGCGGACGGTGGTCGTGTCCCACGGGGAGAGGCTGCGCAGGTCGACGACCTCCACGCTGCGTCCCTCCTCGGCCGCCGCGTCGGCCGCCTTGAGGGCGGCGGGGACGGTGGGACCGTAGGCGATGAGCGTCACGTCGGTTCCGGCGCGTCGGATCTCGGCCCGGTGCAGGGGGCGTTGGGCGTCCGGGTCGACCTCGCCCTTGGCCCAGTAGTGCCGCTTGGGTTCGAGGAAGACCACGGGGTCGTCGTCGCTCACCGCCTGCCGGATCATGTGGAAGGCGTCGTGCGGCGAGGAGCAGGTGACGACTTTCAGGCCGGCCGTGTGGGCGAAGTAGGTCTCCGGCGACTCCGAGTGGTGCTCGATCGACCCGATGCCACCGCCGTACGGGATACGGATCACGACGGGCATGGACAGCAACCCCGCCGAGCGGTGCCGGAGTTTGGCGAGCTGGCTGACGATCTGGTTGACGGCCGGATAGACGAAACCGTCGAACTGGATCTCGCAGACCGGCCGGTAGCCGCGCATCGCGAGGCCGATGGCGGCTCCGACGATGCCCGCCTCACCCAGCGGGGTGTCGATCACCCGCAGGTCGCCGAACTCCTTGCGCAGCCCGTCCGTCACGCGGAACACGCCCCCGAGCCGGCCGATGTCCTCGCCCATGAGCAGGACCTTGGGATCGTCGCGCAGGGCCTGGCGCAGGCCGTCGTTGAGGGCTTTCACCATGGACACGGTCACTGTGGCGCTCCGTCCTGCTGCCCGAGGGCGACGAACTCCAGGTGGTCGTCGAGCTGTTGGCGTAGTTCGGCCGGCATCTCCGCGTACGCGTGCTCGAAGGGCGCGGCCGGATCCGGTTCGGGAAGGGCGCGGCAGCCGGCGCGCAGCCGCTCGGCCAGTTCGCGCTCGCGCTGGTCGACGTCCGCGAAGTACTCCTCGTCCACCGCACCCACCGACAGCAGATGGGCCCGGAGCCGCGCCAAGGGATCACGCGCCGCCCAGTCCTCGGTCTCGGCGGCGTCGCGGTACCGGTTCGCGTCGTCGGCCGTGGTGTGGGCGTTGATCCGGTAGGTGACCGCCTCGATCAGCGTGGGACCGCCACCGGAGCGGGCCCGTTGAAGCGCCTGCCGGGTGGCGGCCAGACAGGCCAGTACGTCGTTGCCGTCGACCCGTACGCCGGGAAAGCCGTATCCGGCCGCGCGCCTGGCCGCCGGGACCGGGCTCTGGACGCTGTAGGGCGCGGAGATCGCCCACTGGTTGTTCTGGCAGAAGAACACCACCGGCAGACTCTGCGCGGCGGCCCAGACGAACGCCTCGTTCGTCTCCCCCTCGCTGAGCGCGCCGTCACCGAGGAACGCCAGCACGGCCGTGTCGCGATCGGCCCGCCCCGAGCCGGTCCGGTCGTCCCTGACCAGGCCCATCGCGTACCCGACGGCGTGCAGGGTCTGGGCCCCGATCACCAGCGTGTACAGATTGAAGCGATGCGCGTACGGGTCCCAGCCGCCCAGCGTGGTGCCGCGGAAGAGCCCCAGCAGGGACACCGGGTCCAGGCCGCGGCACCAGGCCACTCCGTGTTCGCGGTAGGTCGGGAACACCATGTCCTGGCCGCGCAGTGCGTGCGCCGCGCCGATCTGCGCCGCCTCCTGACCGCGCAGCGACGGCCAGAGTCCCAACTCGCCCTGGCGTTGCAGGGCGATGGCCTCGGTGTCCAGGCGCCGGGTGAGGGCCATGTCCCGGTAGAGGGAGGGGAGATCGACGGTCGCGGGGTCCAACTCCAGGTGGGGGTCGGTGCGGAGAGTCCCCGCGGGGTCCAGCAGTTGCAACGGCGGGTCGGCGGACGCCACTTCGGGATCTGCGGGCTCGGCGGCTACGGGTTCTTGCATGTGAGGTCTTCCTCCGGGAGTGCTTCTCGTCGGACGGGTCACCGGGCCGGGGGTTGGATCGGGCAGCGGCTCAGACACCGGATCACGCACCGGCCAGATGCCGGCTGATCACCAACCGCTGGATCTGGTTGGTGCCTTCGAAGATCTGGGTGATCTTGGCTTCCCGCATATAGCGCTCCACCGGGTGCTCCCGGACGTACCCCGCCCCGCCGAGCACCTGCACCGCGTCCGTGGTCACCGACATGGCCGTGTCCGAGGCGATCAGCTTGGCGATGCTCGCCTGCCGGCTGTAGGACTGCCCGGCGTCCTTGCGGCGGGCGGCGGCCAGATACGTGGCCCGGGCCGCCTCGGTCCGCGCGGCCATGTCGGCAAGGAGGAAGCCCACCCCCTGGTGCTCGATGATCGAGCGCCCGAACGTCCGCCGCTCACGGGCGTATTCGACGGCGTGGTTCAGTGCGGCCTGCGCGATGCCCACGGCCACGGCGGCGATGCCGAGCCGGCCCGCGTCGAGTGCGGACAGCGCGATCTGCAGCCCCTGTCCGGGCTCACCGATCAGCCGGTCGGCGGGGATGGACACGTCGTCGAAGTGCATGACCGCGGTGGTCGAACTGCGCAGACCCATCTTGCGTTCCGGGGCACCCGCGCTGAGCCCGGAGGCCGTTGCGTCGACCAGGAAGCACGAGATCCCGCGCCGCGCGTCCGGGGAGGTCCGGAGGAACACGGTGTAGAAGTCGGCCTGTCCGCCGTGCGTGACCCAGGCCTTGGTGCCCCGGGCCAACCAGCGGTCCTCGTCCTTGTGCTCGTCCTTGTGCTCGACGGCGACGGCGCGCAGAGCCGCGGGATCCGAGCCCGCGTGTTCCTCCGACAGGCAGTAGGCGCCCAGCGCGGTGCCGCTCAACTGCCAGGGCAGCAGCTCCTTTTGCTGCGCCGCCGAACCGAAGGCCGCGAGCGGGTGGCAGGACAGGGTGTGCACGCTGACCCCGACCGCCACGGCGGCCCAGCGGGCGGCCAGTTCCTCCAGGACCTGGAGATAGACGACGTAGGGCTGGCCGCCCCCGCCCGCGTCCTCGCTGTACGGCAGCGTCAGCAGTCCGGCCTCGCCGAGCAGGCCGAACACCTCGCGTGGGAAGCGTTCCGTCTCCTCGAACTCGGCCGCGCGGGGCGCGAGTTCACGGTCCGCGATGTCGATCGTCAGCTCCAGCAGCTCGCGGGCTTCACTGGAGGGCAGTTCGCGCTCAACCTTCACCGCTGGGCCCCTTGTCTTCTGCCCCCGTCCTCCGGGGGTCGGCTGCGGGCGGATGCAGACAGTGGAGCCCGCGCTCCCGGGGCATTGCAATTAAGTGGCGGACATCTTGCGCGCAACGCAAGAAACTCCGACGATGAGGCGACTTGAAGCAAAGAACACGCACGTGCGACCGAGGTGACACATGAAAGACACGGAGCTGATCGACGGTGTCGACCGGGCCATCCTCGACCTGCTCGTGGAGGACGGCCGCCGGACCATGACCGAGATCGCCGACCGCGTGGGGCTGTCCCCGTCGGCGGTCAAGCGCCGGGTCGACCGGCTGGAACGGGTCGGGGTGATCTCCGGCTACACCGTCCTGCTCGACCACGGCAAGCTCGGCACCAGCCTGGAGGCGTTCGTCGAGCTCCGGTTCGCCGGTGACGTCAAGGTCGAGACGATCGCCATGGCCGCGGCCAGCGTCGCGGAGGCCCAGGAGGTGTTCACGGTGGCCGGTGACCCGGACGCCCTGGTGCGCGTCCGGGTCACCAACGTCCAGCACCTGCGTGACGTCATCGACCGGCTTCGGCGTACGGGCGCGGTGATCGGTACGAAGACGCTGATGGTGCTGGGCACCTGGCGGCGGGGGGACTGACTCGGCGGACCTTGGCGATCGGTCGATCGTGTTGCCTGATAGGCAACTGATATTGCCTCGGAGGTTGACGCGTGGGCGGAGATGGTTGCAGTCTGAACGGAACTTCACTTCACATCGGCGTATGGGAGGGCGGGACACGATGGCCGTCACCGCTGACAGCAGCACGACGAACACGGACGAGGCCCAGGAACTGGACATCCCCCAGCTCGCGGAGGCGCAGGACAGTGTCGAGGCCGAGCGGGCGCACCGGAAGCGGCAGCTCGCGGTGGCGTTCCGGATCTTCGCCCGCTACGGCTACGACGAGGGGATCGCGGGACACATCACCGCGCGGGACCCGGAGTTCCCGGACCGGTTCTGGGTCAACCCGTACGCGGTCCACTTCTCCAAGATCCGGGTGAGCGACCTGCTGCTCATCGACGAGGAGGGGCGCGTGATCGAGGGTGAGCGCCGGACCAACAAGGCCGCCTTCTGGATCCACTCCTCCATCCACCACTCGCGCCCGGACGTCGTCGCGGTCGCGCACGCCCACACGATCCACGGCCGCGCCTTCGCCTCCCTGGACAAGCCCCTCGCGCCGATCGTCCAGGAGTCCTGCGCGTTCTACGACGACCACGTGCTGTTCGACGAGTACAAGGGCCTGGTCCTGGAGAAGTCCGAGGGCGAGCGGATCGCCGTCCGCCTCGGCGCTCGCCGGGCGGCCATCCTCCGCCACCACGGGCTGCTGACGGTCGGCCGGTCCGTGGAGGAGGCCGCCTGGTGGTTCATCACCATGGAACGCGCCTGTCAGATGCAGCTCCTGGCCGATGCCGCAGGCACCCCGCGCGTCATGAGCGAGGAGGAAGTGGTCCTCGCGCACCGCCAGTTCAGCAACGCGAACATGGCCCGGCACAACTTCAACCTGCTCGCCGACCTGGTCGTGGAGCAGGAGCCCGACGTCCTGAAGTAGCCGGCCGACCCTCCCGTGAAGTAACCAACAAGCCCTCCCGGCACGCCGGTTTGCCCCCGGTCGTGCCAACAGTTGGGCGACCGCTGGCAAAGGCAGGGGCAAGGTTCTCCTACCCCGCCCGTCCCACGCGGCGCAACGACCAACTGGCAACGCAACGTTCACTCAGGGGCCTTTGTGGCCCGCCAGGGTGCGGTCGTTCAGCTCAACTGCTCGTCAGGGAGGGCACCATGACCGCACATGCGGGGACATCGGACGGGTCGACCAGAAATTCCGAATCTTCCGAGGGGTTCAGCCGTCGCCACGCGCTGGGTCTGCTCGGCACCGCGGGGGCCGGCGCCGCCGTCACCCCGTTGCTGGGGGCGGGCACCGCGGAGGCGGCTCCGCTCGCCGACCCGGCCTTTCACCTCACCGCCGACTCGTCCGGCGCACCCCCGGTCCAGGGGCTGCACCTGACGTTCGGCGCCGATCCGCGCACCCAGATGACGGTGTCGTGGATCACCGACAGACCGGTCTCCAAACCGGTGGTGCGCTACGGCACCCTGGAGCACGGCTTCGGCTCCAGCGCGAAGGCCCGGACCGTCACCTACGTCGACGGCACCTCCAACCGCACGGTGTACGTCCACCACGCCGCGCTCGACCGGCTCACCCCGGGCACCGACTACATCTACCTCGCCACGCACGAGGGCACGACCCCCGACAGCGGTACGTTCCGCACGGCACCCCGCGGGCGCAAGCCGCTCACCTTCACCAGCTTCGGCGACCAGTCCGCGCCGCAGGTGACCTGGGCGGCCGACGGCACGGTCGCGCTGGACGCGAACTCCACCCCGGCGACCAAAGACATCGTCACCGGCATCGAGCAGGTCGCCCCGCTCTTCCACCTGCTCAACGGCGACCTCTGCTACGCCAACCTGGACGTCGACCGGGTGCGCACCTGGAACAACTTCTTCACCAACAACACCCGTTCGGCGCGCTTCCGCCCCTGGATGCCGGCGGCCGGCAACCACGAGATCGAGAAGGCCAACGGCCCGATCGGCCTGGGCGCCTACCAGACGTACTTCGACCTCCCCTCCACGGAGACCGACGCCGAACTCGCGGGCCTGTGGTACGCGTTCACGGCCGGTTCCGTCCGTGTGATCGTGCTGCAGAACGACGACAACTGTCTCCAGGACGGCGGTGACGTCTACATCAGCGGCTACTCCGGTGGCCGCCAACTGGCCTTCCTGGAGAAGGAGTTGAAGGCGGCGCGGGCCTCCCGTGACGTCGACTGGGTGGTCGTCGCCATGCACCAGGTGATGATCAGCTCCTCCGACGCCAACGGCGCCGACCTGGGCCTGCGGCAGAAGTACGGCCCGCTCTTCGACCGCTACGGCGTCGACCTGGTCCTGTGCGGGCACGAGCACAACTATGAGCGCTCACTGGCCGTTCGAGGAGTCGTCAACGGCAGCGAGACGCTCACCCCCAACCCGATCTCGCACGCGACCGACTCCATCGACACCGGCCTCGGCACCGTGCACATGATCCTCGGCGGCGGAGGCGTCTCCGGCACCACGAACCAGGCCTTCTTCAAGGACGGCACCGGCAAGGTCATCACCGCGGTGTCGGCGACCCCCGGCTCCAACGGCAAGCGCACCTCCACGTACGTCAAGGAGGACGCGGTCTGGATCGGCGTCCGCGACACCGAACACCCCTATGGCTTCGCGGCGTTCACCGTCGACCCGGGCCGCCACCCGGGCGACACCACCCGCATGCACGTCACCTACTACAACGTGAACAAGCCGCACGGCGAGCTGTCGGTCTTCGAGAACTTCACCCTGCACCGCAAGCGCTCCGACGGCCACGGCAGGTAGTACCTCAGACGGGTTCGGCGCCGACGACCGGTGTCTGCATGGCGGAGGCCAGCAGCGCCAGTCTGTCGGCGCTGTCGGTGCCGGCGTCCGGGTGGTAGACGACGAGCGTCTGGCCCGCCGCGCCGTCGATGCTCAGCCGCTCCCGGTTCAACCGCAGCCCGCCGACCTGCGGGTGGTCGATGTACTTGGGCGCGGCCTCGCAGGCCAGCACGTCGTGCCGGGCCCAGAGCCGGCTGAACAGCGGGCTGGCGAGGGAGAGTTCACCGACGAGTTCGATGAACCGGGGGTCGTCCGTGTCGGTCCCGACCGACTCGCGGAAGCCGGCGACCATGCCCCCGGCGGCGCCTTCCCAGTACGGGTAGAGCGCCTGCTCGGCCGGGTCGAGAAAGAGGGACCGCAGCCGGTTGGCGCCCACCGCGAAGCGCGGTGACAGGGCCGTCGCCAAGGAGTTGGCGGCGAGGACGTCGAAGTAGCGGCCCTCGACCAGCGCGGGGAGCGGGAGCGTGGCGACGAGTTTGGCGATGCCCGGCGGGACCGTCTCCTTGCGCGGCCGGGGCCTGGTGCGCTGCCGCCGGGGTCGGTCGGCGCCGAGCAGCAGCAGGTGCGCCGTCGCGTCCTCGTCGAGCTGGAGCACGCGTGCGATGGACTCCAGGACCTGCACGGAGGGGTTGCGGTCGCGGCCCTGCTCCAGGCGCAGGTAGTAGTCGGCGCTGATGCCGGCGAGCATCGCGACCTCCTCCCGGCGCAGACCCGGCACCCGTCGTACCCCGATCACGGGGATACCGACCTGCTCAGGGGTGACGAGCTCGCGGCGGGCGCGCACGTACTCGCCCAGCGGATTCGGTTCGTCCGGCATCTCCCCACTGTAGGTCGCGCGGTCGCCGGCCTGCCTGGTCCTGTCACCCCCAGGATCGCGGGGGCCCTGGCTCGGGCGGAGGCCGGGCGGCAGCGTGAGCGGTGGCCGGCCGAGGGCGCGCCGATCGGCGGCGCCGACCACTGCCATCACGACGAAGCGCCGACCACTGCCATCACGACGAGGCGCCGGCCACCCCCACCACCACGAGGAGCGACAGCCATGTCCACATATCTACTGGTCCACGGTGCCTGGCACAGCGGACAGGCCTGGGAGCGGGTGGTCCCACTGCTGACGGCGGCGGGGCACCGGGTGCTGGCGCCGTCGCTGACCGGCTACGGCGACAAGGCCCACCTGCTCGGCCCCGAGGTAGGCCTCGACACGCACGTCGACGACGTCGTCGGGCTGATCGTCGAGGAGGATCTCACCGACGTGATCCTCGTGGGACACAGCTACGCGGGGCTGGTCGTCTCGTCCGCCGCGAACCGGGTCCCGGAACGGATCGCCCAGCTGGTCTACCTCGACGCGATGGTCCCGCGGGACGGCGAGAGCGCGACCGACATCATGCCCGTGACCCAGACGCTGATCGACCTCGCCGCGCGGTCCGGCACCGGCTGGCGGATTCCGCCGATGCCCGAACTACCGCCGCCCGGCGGCCTGTTCGGGGTCACCGACCCGGCGGACATCGCCTGGCTGCGCACGATGCTGTCGGACCAGCCGGTGCTCTGCCTCCAGCAGCCGGTCCGCCTGGACAACCCCGCCGTGAACACCATCCCCCGCACCCACATCCACTGCGTGGGCAGCGAGCCGGAAGGCTTCGAACGGCGCCCGGTCCCCGCGACCCAGCCCAACGGCACCCCGGCCCAGGTGTGGGAACTGACCGCCGGCCACGACTGCATGATCACCGTGCCGGCCGAACTCACCGAGCTGCTGCTCAAGCTCGCTTGACCGGCCCACGCGCCGCCGTGTCGACAGACCCTGTCACGCCGATCCCCTGATCACCAGTTCCGTAGGCAGGATCAGGGGCGTCGGCTCCTCGCCGTCCAGCACGCGCACCAGCATGCGGGTCATCTCGCGGCCGAGGGCGACGATGGGCTGGTGGACCGTCGTCAGGGCCGGCTGGGTGTGCCGCGCGGTGAGGACGTCGTTGAACCCGACGACCGCGATGTCCTCGGGGACGGCCCGGCCGCGCTCGCGCAGGACCTGCAGAGCACCCGCCGCCATGGCGTCCGAGGCGACGAACACCGCGTCCAGATCGGGGTGTTCGTCGAGAAGCCGGGCGGTCGCGGTGGCGCCGCCCACCTCGCTGAAGTCGGCGTGGACCACGCGATGGTCCGACAGACCGGCCAGGGCGACCGCCTCGCGGAAGCCCAGATAGCGGGAGACACCCGCGTGCAGGTCCTGCGGACCGGTGACGGTCCCGATGGCACGGCGGCCCGTCGAGATCAGATGCTCGACGGCCTGGCGGGCCCCGCCCCGGTTGTCGGCGTCCACGTACCAGCGCGGGGTCCGGTCCAGGGAGCGGCCGCCGTGCACGACGGGCACGCCCCCCGCCTCGGCCACCTTCGCCAGGGGATCGTTCTCGCGCAGGGCCAGCAGCATCACGCCGTCCGCACCCCGGGAGCGCAGGATGCGGGCCAGCCGGGTCCGGCCGCGCTCGGAGGCGGCCAGGACCAGCAGCAGTTCGAGGTCCGTCTCCTCGATGACCGCGTTGACGCCGGTGATCACCTCCGCGAAGAAGAGGTTGGCGAAGAGCGCGGGGTCGTCGCTGGAGATCGCCAGCACCACCGCGCCGCGACGCTGCGAGGCGAGCGAACGCGCCGCCATGTTGGGCACGTAGCCCAACTCCGCCACGGCACTCTCCACCGCCCGGCGCGCCTTGGTGCTCACGTGCTGCCGGTTGTTGATCACCCGCGAGACCGTCCCGACCGACACCCCGGCGCGCAGCGCCACCTCGTCGAGCGTCGGCGGCCGTCTGGTCATGTGGGGCGGCTCCTGTTCCTGCGGACGGGACGGGCGGTAGCAGCACTGTAAGCGCGAACGGAGTCCGGGGCGTCACAGGCCGCCGCGCCGGATGACCTCCGCGTACCAGCGTGCGCTGTCCTTGGGTGTGCGGCGCTGGGTCGGTCCGCCAGGCCCTGCGTACGAGGGTCGCGCCCGCGAAGAGGACCAGGACACCGCTCGCGATGCCCAGCCAGGCGATCACCGAGGGGGTCGCCGCC
>NZ_JBSFLV010000122.1:0-27466 GCF_053599215.1 Streptomyces sp. NPDC001002
GGCGTGCTCTTCGGTGTGAAGTCGACGTCCGCCACTCCGCTGCCGTCGCAGACCAGGGTGAGGCGGTACGTGGTTCCCGGGGTGAGACCCCGCCCCACGACACGCTGCTGTAACAGGTGAAACGGTTACTGGTCCCTGTACATCTCGGCGACCAGGAAGGCCAGGTCAAGGGACTGGCTGCGGTTGAGGCGGGGGTCGCAGGCCGTCTCGTAGCGCTGGTGCAGATCGTCGACGAAGATCTCGTCGCCGCCGCCCACGCACTCGGTGACGTCGTCGCCCGTGAGCTCCACGTGGATGCCGCCCGGGTGGGTGCCCAGGCCCTTGTGGACCTCGAAGAAGCCCTTGACCTCGTCGAGCACGTCGTCGAAGCGGCGGGTCTTGTGACCGGAGGCCGCCTCGTAGGTGTTGCCGTGCATCGGGTCCGTGATCCACGCCACCACCGCGCCGGACGCCGTGACCTTCTCGACCAGCTCCGGGAGCCGGTCGCGGACCTTGTCGGCGCCCATCCGGACGATGAAGGTCAGCCGGCCGGGCTCGCGGTCGGGGTCGAGGCGCTCGATGTACTGCAGCGCGTCCTCGGCCGTCGTCGTCGGGCCCAGCTTGATGCCGATCGGGTTGCGGATCCGCGAGGCGAACTCGATGTGCGCGCCGTCCAGCTGACGGGTGCGCTCACCGATCCACACCATGTGCCCGGAGACGTCGTACAGCTGCCCGGTGCGGGAGTCGACCCTGGTCAGGGCGGACTCGTAGTCGAGCAGCAGCGCCTCGTGCGAGGAGTAGAACTCGACGGTCTTGAACTCCTCCGGGTCCGTGCCGCAGGCCCGCATGAAGTTCAGCGCGCTGTCGATCTCGCGCGCGAGCTGCTCGTAGCGCTGCCCGGACGGGGAGGACTTCACGAAGTCCTGGTTCCAGGCGTGCACCTGGCGCAGATCGGCGTAGCCGCCGGTGGTGAAGGCGCGGACCAGGTTGAGCGTCGACGCGGAGGCGTTGTACATCCGCTTCAGGCGCTCGGGGTCCGGGATACGGGACTTCTCGTCGAAGGCGAAGCCGTTGACCGAGTCACCGCGGTACGTGGGCAGCGTCACGCCGCCCCGCGTCTCGGTGCTCTTGGAGCGCGGCTTGGAGTACTGGCCGGCGATGCGCCCGACCTTGACCACCGGCACCGAGGCGGCGTACGTCAGCACGGCGCCCATCTGGAGCAGGGTCTTGAGCTTGTTGCGGATGTGGTCGGCGGACACCGCGTCGAAGGCCTCGGCGCAGTCGCCGCCCTGGAGGAGGAACGCCTCTCCCTTGGCGACGGCAGCCAACCGGGCGCGCAGCTGATCGCACTCGCCCGCGAAGACGAGCGGCGGATACGACTCGAGGTCCGCGATCACTGCGCGCAGAGCCTCGGTGTCGGGGTACTCGGGCTGCTGCGCCGCGGGCAGATCTCGCCAGGTGTTGCCAGCGCTCGCGCTGGTCTTAGCGTTCACGGTCACGGGCCCAACATTACGGGGTCGTGTCCTGGCCCCGGCCCCGTGCCCATGAAGTGAGACGCCGGATACGCTCTGTGGACATGGAAGCGGAGACCGCGTCACTGATCGAACAGCTCTCGGAAAAGCGCTCTCCGCGGCGTCGGAGCGCCGCGAAAAAGCTGGGCAGGGCGGGTGCCCCAGCCGCGGGTCCTGCGCTGCTGGGGGCGCTGCGCGCGGAGGTCGAGGACCCGAGGAGCTGGGAGACGCAGTACGAGATGGCGCTCGCCCTCGGGATGTGCGGCCATCGGGAGGCACAGCCGTTCCTGCGAGAGCTCGCCGGGCGTCCCTTCGCGGCCACGATGGTGTACGTGGCCGTCGGCGAGTCGCTCGTCCGACTGGCCGAGGATCCCGCGGAAGCCGTGCTGTGGTGCCTTCGGCAGGAGCCCGAGATGCTCGCCGACGGGGCGCTGCGAGGCGTCGCTCTGCTGGGTTTCGTACCGGACGAGGCGGTGTGCGGCGCGATCCTCGACTTCGTCGAGCGCACACCGGGCGAGCATCACCTCCGGTACTGGCCTGCCGTCGCCGCGGCCGACTGGCCGGGGCGTCGCGCGCGGGCGTATCTCAAGAAGTGCGCCAAGGGGCCGCGCGAGGACGTGGCGGAGGCCGCCCGCGCCTCGCTGGCACGGGCGGCCGGCTGAGGTTCAGCCCTCGTGCCACCAGTCGAGGGGGCGGCCGTCGTCCGAGAAGACGTTGGCGTAGGTCCACTGCCCCTCGGGCACGGCCTTCTCGTACGTCCGGAAGGCCTCCTCGATCGCGGGGAAGCCCGCCTTCGCCGGGACCGTGTACACGGAGAAGGTGTACCGCCCGTCCCGGGTGGCGCCGCGGTTGTCGAGCCGGCCGCCCAGGGCCTTGACCCGCTCGGTGAGTTCGCCGAGGCGTTCCCCTGCCGCGGCCGGGGCGCTGACCTGCACCGCGATGTTGCCGCCCCGGCCGGTGACGGTGAAGGACCCGTCACCGGCCACCGCGAGGGTGTCGCCGGCCGCCGTACCGGTGGCCAGCCCCGGCGAGCCGAGGAGCCGCCACCGGTCGCCGCCGAGGGAGCGCGCGGGCACGTCCTCGGTCACGGGGCGCCCGGAGGGGGCCGTCCCGGCCAGCAACCGGACCGTTCCGGCGTCGGCGGAGCTAGTCGTTTCTGCCGAACGGGGCACCGCAACTGCCTCTCTCGTAGCAGGACATGCCCGGGCTGGGCCGGCCACGGTTCTGGGCGCTGAGGTTACAGGCCGCGCCTTCCAGACAGACGTTGTACCGGGAGAGGTTGCCGCCCTGCGCGGTCGGCACGTTCCGGTGACCGAGGTGGACGTTGTCCGCGTTCCGGGTGGTCTGCCCGCAACGCCAGCAGGTGTACGTGCCGCCCGCGTCGTCCGCCTCGGCCAGCAGCTGCTGGCGTACCCCGTCCTGTCCCGCCCGCGATCCCGGGACCGTCGGCCCCGTGGAGAGGGCGACCTCCTTGGCGGTCGCGCCCTCGCCGTCGGACAGGACGCGCCCGCCGCCTCCGACGGGCTGTCTGGTGGCCGGGCGCGGGGCGCGTCCCACAGTGTCCTTGACCACCTTCGCGGCGGCGGCGACCTTGCCGCCGCCGGCCCGGACCGCGTTGGCCATCGCCTTGCCGCTCTTGGCCGCGGCGCCCGTCAGCGCGGTCGCCGCCTTGGCGGTCGCGGTCGAGACGGCCTTGCCGACCGAGGTGGCCGCCACCGCGTCCACCGCACGGGAGGCGACGGCGCTGACGCCCTTGCCCAGGACGCCGCCGAGCGCACCCGCCGCGGCACCGATGCCGACCCGGAGGCCGAGACCGCCCCAGGAGAAGTCGGTCTTGCCCTCGGCGACGTCGACGCCGTACCCGGCCGCCGCACCTGCCGCGCCCGCCGCGATACCGGCCACCACCAGGCAGCCGACACCGGTCGAGCAGAGCGCGCCCACCGCGATGCCGACGCCGATGCCGACGGCGACGTCCGCGATCAGGCCCTTGTTCTCCTTGGCCCAGTCCCAGGCCGCGGACGCACCGTCCTTGACCGAGTTCCAGACCCCGGACAGCGACCACAGGCCGGTCGGGTCGACGTACAGGATGGGGTTGTTGGCGCCGTAGGAGTACGGGTTGGCGGACTGTGCCGAGGAGTTGTCGAACGCCGGGTCGGTGGAGATGAACCGGCCGAGGTCGGCGTCGTAGTAGCGGGCGCCCAGTTCGTTGAGGCCGGTGGTGGGGTCCTTGGTCTTGTCGAGCCAGCCGTGGTCCGTCGGTGGGGCGGCCGATCCGGCCCGGATCTCACCGAACGGGTTGTAGTAGGTGCGCTCGACCAGGTTCGTCCCGGCCGGAACGGCGATCTGGGCCGAGCCCTGGGTGTCGTTGAGCTGCCACTTCAGCACGCCGCTCGGGAGCCGCACGGCGACCGTGGTGGACTCGACGTTGTAGTAGCGGGTTCCCTTGGCGATGCCGAGGGCGACGGTGATCTCCTGACCGTCGATGTAGAGGGTGGCCACGCCCAGCGGGTCGACCCGGGCCAGCCGGGTGCCGTCGGGCGCGTAGACGAACCTGGTGTGCTCGACCAGCTTGGCCGTGGCCTTCTCCAGCCGCTGCTGGGAGTCCCAGTCGTAGGTGGTGGGCAGCAGGCCCTGGACCTTCTTGGCCAGCGCGCCGTTCGCGTCGTAGGTGTAGCTGTCCAGGCCCGCCCGGGTCACGGCGTGCGGGTGGTCGGGGTCGTCGTAGCGGTAGGTCGTCGTGCCCAGCAGACCGCGCTCGGAGGTGACGTTGCCGTCCGTGCTGTAGGTCCAGGACTGGTTGTATCCGGCCGGTCCCGCGTGGGTCGTGGTGGAGTCGGCGTCGGAGCAGTCGGTCTTCTCGGTCGTCCAGGCGTGGTCGAGCCGGTTCTGCGCGTCGTAGGTGTAGCAGGAGGCGACCGGCTTGTGCAGCGCGGTGTCGGTGACGGAGGTGAGGTTGCCCGCGTCGTCCCAGGCGTAGGCGTCGTCCTGCTTGGCCTCCAGGTCGCCGGTCAGCGGCTGCTGGACGAGGGTCTGGACGCGGGACAGCCGCTGGGTGTCGTCCTCGTAGGAGTAGGCGCGGCGCAGGGTCAGGTGCGGGTTGGCGTAGTCGCGGCCGGCCAGCTTGCCGTCGGAGGCGTAGCCGGTGGCGGCGACGTAGTCGGTCCTGATCTGTTTGCCGGTCAGCGGGTCGGTGACGGTGCCGCCCAGGGTGACGGGGTTGCCGAGCCGGTCGTAGCCGGTGCCGACGGTCTCGGCGGGCGTGCCGATGACCGCGTCCGGGTACTCCTTGCTGACGACGTGGTCGGCGGAGTCGTATCCGTAGCGGACGGTGAAGGTCTTGGCGTGCAGGGACCCGCCGAGGCCGGCCGGGAACGTCCAGGTACGGCCGGTGACCCGGCCGCGCGGGTCGAACCCGGTGGCCTCGATGGTGTAGCTCTTGCCGTCCTGGTAGGTCGTCTGGGCGGTGTTGCGCCCGATGGAGTTCGGGACGTCCGGATCGTCGTACGTCCACGACGCCGTCTTCTCACCGCTGCCCGAGGCACCGGCCCAGCGCGCCACCGGGCGGTCGAGGGCGTCGTAGTCGGTCGAGACGGTGGGCGCGGCGGAGTCGATGTGCTTCGCGTCCCAGGTCGCGATCGTGTTGCCGTTGCCGTCGTAGCGGGCCCGGGAGCGGCCGGAGTCGGCGTCCTGAGCCGCGGTCCTGCGGCTCAGCAGGTCGTACTCGAACGTCGAGCGGTGTCCCTCCGGATCGGTGACGGAGGCGACCTGGTCGGCCGGCGTGTAGGTGTACGTCGTGGTCACGGCGTCGGCGCCGGTGCCCTCCTGAAGGGCGGTCTGACGGCCCCGGGCGTCGGTCGTGGTGGTCTTGGTGACCCCGCCCTTCGGGGGCACGATGCGGGTCCGGTCGCCGTAGTAGGTGTACGTGGTCGCCCACAGTTCCCTGCCGTCGCCGTACTGCGCCGAGCGGACCACCCGGCCGAGCGCGTCGAAGCTGCTGCGGGTCTCGTCGGTCCGGTCGCCGGGGACGGTGACCAGGGCGGTGCCCGGTGCGCCGTCGGTGACCACGGGCAGCGACTCGACGGCGGGGTTGCCGAGGTCGTCGTAGCGCTGGTCGGTGACGATCGTCCTGGGGGCGGTGTCGGTCGCGGCGGGCGAGAGTTCCTGGGTCTGCCGGTCACGGCCGAGCGAGTCGAGGTACTGCCATGTGGTGACGTACAGGTCACCCGACTGGAGCTTGCGCGTCGTCACCCGGGGCGGCTCGCGGTGATCCTGGTCGAGCGCGTAGGCGAACGTCTGCGCGGGCGGATCGTCGGCGCCCTGGTCGGGCTCGCGTACCGAGACCAGCCGGCCGAGGGCGTCGTAGCCGTTGACCGTCGTCCGTCCGTTGGCGTCCTTGACGTTCGACGGCTGCTGCCGGTCGGGGTCGAGGGTGGTGACCTCGGCGTGGCCGAGGGCGTCGGTCTCGGTGACCGTGGCGGGTCGCCCGACGGCCGGCGCGTAGGCGGTCCTCGTCGTGTCGCCGTTGGCGTCGGTCTCCGTGACGGTGCGGCCGTAGTCGTCGTAGGTCGCGCTCGTGGTGGTCGAGGCGGTGACGGTGCCCGGTCCGCTCGCGGTCACGGCCGCGACGCTCCGGTTCACATCGCCCTGGGTGACCGGCGCCGCCGGGTCCGTGGCCCCGTCGTAGTACTGGTCCTTCCCGTTGATCAGCGCCTTCGGGTCGTCACAGGTGCCGCTGTAGGTGCGCACCCGGTAGGGGAAGGCGAGCATCCAGCCCTCGACGGTGGCCGCCGAGCGGTCGTACGAGGACTTCGTGCAGCGGAGATCGGAGCCCACGGCGTCCAGCACCGAGGTGGCCTGGCCGTAGGTGTCGTAGTCGGTCGTCAGGGTCTTGGTCCTGGAGGAGCGGCTCCCGTCGTCGGCGATGACGGTCTCGCGGGTCTGCGACTTGTTCTCGACGACGAGATGCGCGTCGTCGTCCGGGTCGCTCTCGCCCTCCTTGGCCGGAGTCGTGTGCGCGGAGACGTAGTCGTGGACCGTGCCGCCGAGTTCGTACGTCGCTCCGCCCGCGTCGTCGACCTGGAACTGGATGCTCTCCCGCTCCTTGCCCCGCAGATACGGCAGGTCCTTCAGCGCGGTGCCCTGGGAGTCGGTGACCTCGACGGACTTGTGGGAGCCGTCGGCCTTGGAGTCGCCGTCCATGCCGCGGAAGTGCAGGGTGCGGGTGATCTGGGCGGCGCGGCCGGCGCTCTCGCCGCGGTAGCCGGGGTCGGTCATCTTGGCGACGTCGACGCTGCCGTAGCCGCGCCAGTCGCTCCAGGAGCGGCGGTCGGCCTTGGTGACCGGGTCGTCGTCGTGGTGCCAGGCGGGGGTGCCCCGGTAGCGGTACTCGGTGGTCTGCGGGGGTGAACCGCCGCCGCTGTCACGGACGGTGACCTTGGTGGTGAGGTACTTGTGCCAGACGCCGAAGCCGGAGGACTCGCCGTTGGTGCGCCAACCCGGGAAGCAGTCCTGGGTGTTGGAGTCGTAGCGGCCCTCGGGCAGGTCGTCGACCGGGCACGGGTCGGGCTGTCCGTAGGTGACGTCGACCTGCCGGCCCAGCTCGTCGACGAACTGGGTGATGCGCAGCTTGCGCATCTCGGGGGCGCCCGCCTCGGGGTCGGCATCGGCGCGGTTGGCGTACTCCTTGCCGGTGAACTCCACGGCGGGCAGCTTGAGTTCGCCGTCCCCGGCGAGACCGGTCTGCTGGACCTTGGTCAGCCACAGCATGGCGCTGGTGCCGTCGGAGGGCTCGGGATAGTCGTAGGTGAAGTCGAGCCGGTCCACGTCCGTCCAGCCGCCGTCGGAGTTCGACCGCTGGGCGGTGACGCTCCGCAGCAGGCTGTCGGTGAAGAACGTCGGCGACTTCTGCTCCTCGCCCGTGCAATCCCCGCTCGCGCACAGGGAATCGAGGGGCGCGTCGGGATACGAGCTCGCGTGGTCGGCGTCGAAGGCCGGGCAGTCGCCGCTGCCGTCGGCGGCCTCGACACAGCGCAGACCGGTGGTGAAGTGCAGCCGGGCGGGGGCCTGTTGGTCCTCGGCGCCGGAGCGCTGCGAGTAGACGATGTCCTTGAGGTGACCGCCGCGGACGTACGAAGTCGACTTGTCCGGGTCGCCGTTGCGGGCGTACCGGTTGGACTCCTGTGTGTAGAAGTACGTGTTGGAGTTGCCGTGCGCGTCCACGACACCGTCGAGGTTCCAGCGCCAGGCCTGTGTGCAGTACGAGTCCTCGACGCTGCCCTTGTGGCAGGGCTCGCCCTCGTCGTCGCCGAAGACCGGGACGGTGTAGACGGAGTCGGTGGTGGTGCCGGTGGTGGCCTGCTTGCCGCGGCCGAAGGTGTACCGGGTGCCCTGCGGGGTGGTCACCACCCAGTACTCGCCGTCGTTGTCGCCGTTCTCGGCACCCGTCCTGCGCTGGATCCGCCAGCCCGGGTCCTCCTGCGCGCGCCAGCTGTCGCCGCCCGCGGCCGTGTCCTTGACCAGCGAGGACGAGGTGCCCTGGAGGGAGATGCGGTACTCGTCGCCCGCCCAGCACAGGTCGCCGGTGTCACCGCCGTCGTCGACGCAGCCGTTGTAGCGGCGCTCGATGTAGGGCAGGGCGAGGTCCCAGCCCTGGCCCACCCACGAGGGCTGGTTGTTCTCGGCGGCGACCATGCCGTCGACGGCCTGCGAGGAGTAGCCGAGGCTGATGTCGGGGGCGTCGCCCGCGATCGCGGGGACCTGCGGCAGCGGCAACGACCAGGAGAAGTCACCGGAGTTGAGGCCGACCTGCCACTTGCTGGACGAGGAGAGCGTGGTCGCGGTGGCCGAACCCGTCTCGCCGTTCGGGGCGGCGGCGACCACGAAGACCGTGTCCGGGTCGGCGGCCACCTCGGCGGAGAGGGTGTGCGTGGTCAGGTCGATGCGGCTCTTGACCGGCGCGCTCTTCTCGCAGCCGGCGGCCCGGGGCGTGGTCAGCGCGCACGCGGGCTTGGCGATCAGCCGCAGCCGGGTCTCGAAGTCGGCACCGAAGGCCCGGCGGAATCCGGCGGTGTCGACGCGGACGCCGACCCGGTCGGTCGGCTCGGCCGCCTTCAGGGTGAACGCCGTTGCGTGACCGCCGAGTTGGCGGGCCTTGGTGTTGTCGTACGCCCGGACGTCGACCGTGTCGGGGGCGGCGGAGCGGCTGCGGGGCGCGGTGACCGAGACGGCGGTGTCGGCGGCGCGGACGGGCTTGGTGCCGACGGTGACGGTGTCCGCGCCGGGCTCGGGCCAGGCGACACGCGCGGCCTCGGCGTCGGCGAGGGGTCTGCCCTGGGCGTCGACCGGTCTGGTGTCGAGCGGGGCACCGGCCCGCTGCTCGGTGCGGTCGATGCTGGTCACGGACTTCTCGGCGTCGGCGACCGAGACGGCTTTCGCGGGCGTGGACGCGGACGCGGCCCGGGCGAGGGCCGGTTGAAGGCCTGATAACCCCATCGCCATGACGACCGCAGTGACGCATGACGTGCGGAAGCGATTCATGTGTCCCCCTTCACACGGTGAGCCTCCAGCGTCACCGCAGATCATGAGCACGTCAATGAACGGGCTGAGTGGCTCCTGTGAAGGTGGTGGGGTGGTGTAGGGTTCCGCGCATGCTCGCGCACTCGATCCAGAACTGGTGGTGGACCGCTCATCCGGCGGCCCACTGACTGCGCGTACGCAAGACTTCGCGAAGGCCGCCCGAGGGCGGCCTTCGGCGTTTCCGGGGTCGTTCCTCACCGACAGATGGCAGAGGAACCATGGACCTGAACCGACTGCTGCACGACGACCGCCCGTTCGCCGTGCTGCGCCGCCGCACTCCGGGCCACGACGAGCACACCGTGGAGGTGTTCCTCGGCCCGGTCACCACCTGCGACCGCCTCGCCGACCTCCCCGACGAGGGCCTGGCCCTGATCCCCTTCCGCCAGATCCGGGAACGTGGCTTCGACGTCCGCGACGACGGCACACCCCTGGCGGTCCTGGTCCCCGAGGAGTCGTACGGGATCCCGCTCGCCGACGCCCTGGCCCAGCTCCCGGCGCACGAAGTGCGCGTCGAGGACGGCGGCTTCGACGTGGCCGACGAGGAGTACGCCGGGATCGTCGGGCGCGTGTTGCGCGAGGAGATCGGCAGCGGCGAGGGCGCGAACTTCGTGATCCGGCGGACCTACGAGGGCGCGATTCCGGGGTTCGGCCGGGCCGACGCGCTCGCGCTGTTCCGGCGGCTCCTTGAGGGCGAGCGGGGCGCGTACTGGACGTTCGTCGTGCACACCGGGGAGCGCACGCTGGTCGGCGCGAGCCCCGAGGTGCATGTGCGGATGTCCGGCGGCACGGTGGTGATGAACCCGATCAGCGGCACGTACCGCTATCCCGCCGAAGGCCCCACCCCCGAGCACCTGCTCGGCTTCCTCGCCGACGGCAAGGAGATCGAGGAGCTGTCGATGGTCGTCGACGAGGAGCTCAAGATGATGTGCACCGTCGGCGACATGGGCGGGGTCGTGATCGGACCGCGGCTGAAGGAGATGGCCCATCTCGCGCACACGGAGTACGAGTTGCGCGGCAAGTCGTCCCTGGACGCGCGCGAGGTCCTGAAGGAGACCATGTTCGCGGCGACCGTCACCGGGTCGCCGGTGCAGAACGCCTGCCGGGTCATCGAGCGGCACGAGGTCGGAGGGCGCGGCTACTACGCCGGCGCCCTCGCCCTGCTCGGCCGGGACTCCGGCGGGGCCCAGACCCTCGACTCCCCCATCCTCATCCGCACCGCCGACATCTCCGCCGACGGGCGCCTGCGCGTGCCGGTCGGTGCGACCCTCGTGCGCGGCTCGGACCCGGCGAGCGAGGTCGCGGAGACCCACGCGAAGGCGGCGGGTGTGCTGGCGGCCCTGGGCGTACGTCCTGCACGGCCGCGCGAGGAGCACGCGCGCGTGAGTCTCGCCGACGACCCACGCGTGCGTGCCGCGCTCGACGGGCGCCGGGCCTCCCTCGCCCCCTTCTGGCTGCGGATGCAGGAGCGGACGGACGCCCTGGCGGGACACGCCCTGGTCGTCGACGGCGAGGACACCTTCACGGCGATGCTCGCGCACGTGCTGCGCTCCGGCGGACTCGACGTCACCGTCCGGCGGTACGACGAGCCGGGACTGCGGGAGGCGGTGCTCGCGCACGAGGGTCCGGTCGTCCTCGGCCCCGGTCCCGGCGACCCCTCCGACACGGCCGACCCCAAGATGCGGTTCCTGCGCGACCTGACCGCCCGGGTCCTGCGCGACCACCGGCACGGCGTCCTCGGCGTCTGCCTCGGACACGAGCTGATCGCGGCCGAGCTGGGCCTGGAGATCGTACGGAAGGAAGTCCCCTACCAGGGCGCGCAGACGGCGATCGACCTGTTCGGGCGGACCGAGACCGTCGGCTTCTACAACAGCTTCGTGGCGCGCTGCGACGACGAAGAACTCACCGAACTCGCCGCGCACGGGATCGAGGTGAGCCGGGCCGCCAACGGTGAGGTGCACGCACTACGAGCACCCGGATTCGCGGGCGTGCAGTTCCACCCGGAGTCCGTGCTGACGCTCAACGGGGCAGCGGTGGTGCGGGAGTTGATCGGTCAGCTGCGGGGCACGAGGACGTTCTCGGAGCGGCGGCCGGCCGTGTAGTCGAGGACGTTGCGGACGGTGGCCTCGATGATCTGACCGACGGCGTCCTCGGTGTAGTACGCCTGGTGGGAGGTGACCAGGACGTTCGGGAAGGTGACCAGCCGGGCCAGGGTGTCGTCGTCGACGGCCTCCAGGGACCGGTCGAGGAAGAAGAGGCCCGCCTCCGCCTCGTAGACATCGAGTCCTACGCCCGTGAAGCGGCCCTCGCGCAGTTCGGCGACGAGGGCCGCGGTGTCGATCAGGCCGCCGCGGCTGGAGTTGATCAGGATCGCGTCGTCCTTCATCGCCTTGAGGGCCTCGGCGTCGATGAGCCGCTGGGTCTCCGGCAGCAGCGGGACGTGCAGGGTGACCAGGTCGGACTCGGCGAGCAGCTGCTCCTTGGGGACGTACTTCATGCCGAGCCGCACGCACTCCGGGTTCTCCGCGACGTCCCAGCCGAGCAGGTCCATGCCGTAGCCGTGGGCGATCCGGGCGAACGCCTCGCCGATCTTGCCGGTGCCGAGGACGCCGGCGGTACGGCCGTGCATGTCCCGGCCCATCAGCCCGTCCAGGCGGAAATCGAAGTCACGCGTGCGTGTGGCCGCCCGGACGATCCGGCGGTTGACGGCCATGGCGAGGGTCCAGGCGAACTCGGCGACGGAGTACGGCGAGTAGTACGAGACCCGGGCGACCGTGATGCCGAGCCGCTCGGCGACACCCAGGTCGATGTTGTTGAACCCGGTGGACCGCTGGGCGATCATCCGGGTGCCACCGGCCGCGAGGGTCTCCAGGACGCGGGGGCCGAGATCGGCGTTGACGCTGGTGGAGATGGCCTCGTGGCCCGTGGCGATCGGGGCGGTGTCCTCGTCGAGGAAGACGCTCAGACAGCGGACCTCGTGGTGACCTGCGAACGCGCTCTCGATCAGCGGCTTCTCGTCGGCCTGGACACCGAAGGCAAGGACCTCCACGACCGCTCCCGTTCCGGTGGGCTATGGGCAGAACATTCCGAATATACGACCCATAACCCACCCGCGCCGGTCGGAGGAAGCCGATCAGGAGCTGGTCGGCAGCCCGCCGAAGAAGAGGCCCGTCGAAGATGAGGCCTGCCAATGAAGAAGCTGCCGAAGAAGAGGTCAGCCGAAGAAGACCCCCACCTCCTCGTACAGCGCCGGATCCACCGTCTTCAACTTGGCCGTGGCCTCCGCGATCGGGACGCGGACGATGTCCGTGCCGCGCAGGGCGACCATCTTGCCGAAGTCGCCGTCGTGGACGGCGTCGATGGCGTGCAGGCCGAAGCGGGTGGCGAGCCAGCGGTCGAAGGCGCTGGGCGTGCCGCCGCGCTGGATGTGCCCGAGGACGGTGGTGCGGGCCTCGTGGCCGGTGCGCTTCTCGATCTCCTTGGCCAGCCACTCGCCGACCCCGGAGAGCCGCACGTGCCCGAAGGAGTCCAGCGTCCCGTCCTTGAGCACCATGTCGCCGTCCTTGGGCATCGCGCCCTCGGCGACGACCACGATCGGGGCGTACGTGGCCTGGAAGCGGGAGGTGATCCAGGCGCACACCTGCTCGACGTCGAAGCGCTGCTCGGGGATGAGGATGACGTTGGCGCCGCCGGCCAGGCCGGAGTGGATCGCTATCCAGCCCGCGTGGCGGCCCATCACCTCGCAGACCAGGACCCGCATATGGGACTCGGCGGTGGTGTGCAGGCGGTCGATGGCCTCGGTGGCGATGCCGACCGCGGTGTCGAAGCCGAAGGTGTAGTCGGTGGCGGAGAGGTCGTTGTCGATGGTCTTGGGCACGCCCACACAGGGCACGCCGTGGTCGTCGGACAGTCGGGCCGCGACGCCGAGGGTGTCCTCGCCGCCGATCACGATGAGCGCCTCGACCTCCTGCTCGGCCAGGTTCTCCTTGACCCGGCGGATGCCGTCCTCCTGCTTGAGGGGGTTGGTGCGGGAGGAGCCGAGGATGGTGCCGCCGCGGGGCAGGATGCCGCGCACGGCGGGGATGTCGAGACGCACGCTGTCGTTCTCCAGTGGACCGCGCCAGCCGTCCCGGAAGCCGACGAAGTCGTAGCCGTACTCCTGCACGCCCTTGCGGACGATGCCCCGGATGACGGCGTTGAGCCCGGGGCAGTCGCCGCCTCCGGTCAGTACTCCGACGCGCATGGAAGATTCCCTTCGCCGCAGTTTCCTGTGACAGCCACGCTAATGGTGATCCAGGTCACAGCGGGATGGGTGGGAAGGTCAATTCCACTGAAGCGCCGGTCTGTTCGACCGCTTCGCGGCGTGCGCGTGCGGCTACTCGTCGTCCAGACCGCGCTCGATGGCGTACCGGACCAGCTCGACCCGGTTGTGCAACTGGAGCTTGCCGAGGGTGTTCTGTACGTGGTTCTGGACCGTGCGGTGGGAGATGACCAGGCGTTCGGCGATCTGCTTGTAGCTCAGGCCCTTGGCGACCAGGCGGAGCACCTCGGTCTCGCGGTCGGTGAGCTGCGGGGCCTTGGGCTCGTCGCTGCCGGCGGCGGGCGCCGGGTCGGAGGCGAGGCGGCGGTACTCGCCGAGGACCAGTCCGGCCAGGCCCGGCGTGAACACCGGGTCGCCGACGGCTGTGCGGCGCACCGCGTCCAGCAGTTCCTCGGTCGACGCGGACTTGAGGAGGTAGCCGGTCGCGCCGGACTTCACTGCCTCCAGGACGTCGGCGTGCTCGCCGCTCGCGGACAGGACGAGGACGCGCAGGGCGGGGTTGTGGCCGACGAGTTCCTTGCAGACCTGGACGCCGGGCTTGAGCGGCAGGTTGAGGTCGAGGACGAGGACGTCGGGGCCGACGGCCTTGGCACGGCGTACGGCCTGGTCGCCGTCGCCCGCGGTGGCGACCACCTCGAAGCCGGACGCGGCCAGGTCGCGGGCGACGGCGTCGCGCCACATCGGGTGGTCGTCGACCACCATGACCCTGATCGGGCCCTGCTCACTCATCGCCGCTCCGCCTTCCCGTCCTTCGTGCGGTCCGTCTTCCGATTCTTGGGCACCTTCAGCTCGACCTCCGTGCCCTGGCCGGGCACGGAGATCAGTTCGGCGCTGCCGCCGAGTTCGCGCAGCCGGCCCCGGATCGACAGGGCGACCCCCATCCGGCCCTCGCCCTCGGCCTGGGCGAGCCGTCCCTCGGGGATGCCGGGTCCGTCGTCCCGTACGGTCACCACGACCTCGTCGGGTTCGTCCTCGACCAGGATCCACGCGCGCGCGTCCTCGCCGGCGTGCCGGTGGACGTTGTCGAGGGCGGCCCCGACGGCGGCGGCCAGCTCCCGGGCGGCGGGCGCGGGCAGCGGCACCGGCGCGCCGGGCTCGGCGAAGCCGACCTTGGCGGCGGCGTAGGGCGCGAGCAGGGTCCGCAGATCGACGGGCCCGTCGTCCTCCTCCTCGGGCGCCTCGACGGCCCGCACGACCGCTCCCTGCGCCGCGTCCTCCGAAGCATGCGATACGGGTACGAGGCCGCCGGAGACCAGCATGCGCAGGGCGACCTCCTGCTCGCCGGCCAACCGGCCCAGCTCGGCCGCCTCGCCGCCCAGGCTCAGACTGCGCCGCTGCACCATGGCCAGCACCTGAAGCACACCGTCGTGGATGTCCCGGGCCAGCCGCTCCCGCTCCCGGGTGGCGGCCTCGATCTCCAGGGCGCGGGCGAGGGTGCGCTCGGAGGCGCGGGCCACCTCGACGACGTAGCCGATGGCGATGGAGGCGACCCAGACGAGGATCACGTTGTGGACGGTGTCGCGGGCCGGGGAGCCGCGCTCGATCAGGTTGGCGGCGGCGACGGGCGTGGAGGCGAAGGCGGCCCAGCGCCACCCGCCCTTGATGGCGAACGCGAGCACCGAGCCGGCGGTCCATATCGACGGCAGGGTGGGACCACCGCTGCTGACGTGGTGGTCGTCGGCGACGAGCGGGGTGAGCAGGATGCCGATGAGCGCGATGGAGAGGTCGACGGCGAGGAAGCGCTTGGTGCAGGCGACCGCGTTCTGGACGCGGGGCAAGGTGGCGAGGGTCCACACGAACAGGACGACGAAATAGACGATGGCGATCCCGGGCCGGTCGTACTCGTCGTAGGCGGTGGCGAACAGGCCGACCGCGTACAGCATCGTGAGCACCCGGTAGGCGGTCAGCGCACGCCACAGCGGCTGCTCGACCGACATCCTCATCACTTGCTCACGCCTGGCCATGACCCCGTCCCCCTCCACACACTCCAACACGCCGTTGCGCGACCGTCCGCGCGCCCCCAGCCTGCCGTGTCCCGACGCCCTAGGACCCGGACTTCTCCCGATCGACTCCGGTCGAGTCCACGACCGGTTCGTCTGCCGACGGCTCGTGCGGGGCGGGTGTTTCTGCGGGCGGCTCGTGCGAGGCCGGTGCCGGCGTGTCTGCCGACGGCTTGCCCGCTGCGGCTGCGACCGCGTCCGCAGGCGCGGGGCCGACCGCCGCAACATCGGCTGCCGACTCGCCCGCTTGCGCGGTGTCCGCCGCGGGCTTGGCCGCCTCGGCCTCGTCCGCTGCCGTTGCGCCCACTGCCGCCGTACCCGCATGCGCCGTACCCGCTACGGACCCGTCCGTGTCGGGCTCGCCCGCTGTCGCCGCGTCCGCCTCAAGCTGGGCCGCCGCCGTCCTCTGTTTCTCCGCCTGAGCCTGCGCAGCCTTCGCCGACTTCTCCGCTTCCTTGACCGCCTTCGTCGCCTCCGCGAGCTGGCGCTTGGCGGCGGTCGCGTAGATGTCGACGTACTCCTGGCCGGAGAGCTTCATGATCTCGTACATGACCTCGTCGGTCACGGCGCGCAGGACGAAGCGGTCGTGTTCCATGCCCTGGTAGCGGCTGAAGTCGAGGGGCTTGCCGATGCGGATGCCCGGGCGCATCAGCTTGGGCATCACCTTGCCCGGCGGCTGGATCTTCTCGGTGTCGATCATCGCGACCGGGATCACCGGCGCGCCGGAGGCGAGCGCCACGCGCGCGAGGCCGCCCGGCTTGCCCCGGTAGAGGCGGCCGTCGGGCGAGCGCGTGCCCTCCGGATAGATCCCGAACAGCTCACCGCGCGCCAGGACGTCCAGACCGCTCTGGATCGCCGCCTCACCCGCGCCGCGCGCCCCTGAGCGGTCCACCGGGAGCTGGCCCACCCCCTTGAAGAAGGCGGCCGTCAGGCGGCCCTTGATACCGGGGGTGGTGAAGTACTCGGCCTTCGCGATGAAGGTCACCTTGCGGTCCAGGACCGCGGGCAGGAAGAAGGAGTCGGAGAAGGACAGGTGGTTGCTCGCCAGGATCGCGGGGCCCTCGGCCGGAATGTTCTCCAGGCCTTCGACCCAGGGTCTGAAGGCGACCTTCAGCGGCCCCCCGATGGCGACCTTCATCGTGCCGTACAACAACCGACTGCCTCCTGTGTCTGTAGATCAGACCTTAACGCGGCCTGCCGCCAAAGGAGCCGACGACCCTGGTCGGTGTCAGTGCGGTCGCGTACGGTGAATCACCTGGACTTCACGTGACTTCGATGAACCGCCACTCCCATGAACCGCCACTCTCATGAACAGGAGACCGAAGGTGCCGGTCCTTCCTGGAGCCGAGCCGTACCGCCACGAGGGCGGAGAGGCAGGGGTCCTCCTCTGCCACGGTTTCACCGGTTCCCCCCAGTCGCTGCGCCCCTGGGCCCAGCATCTCGCCGCGCACGGACTCACGGTCTCGCTGCCGCTGCTGCCCGGCCACGGCACCCGCTGGGAGGACATGCAGCTCACCGGCTGGCAGGACTGGTACGCGGAGGTGGACCGCGAGCTGCGGGCCCTGCGCGAGCGCTGCGCCGAGGTGTTCGTGGCCGGCCTCTCGATGGGCGGCACCCTCGCCCTGCGCCTCGCGGCCAAGCACGGGGACGCGGTCAGCGGAGTGATCGTCGTCAACCCGGCGAACAAGATGCACGGCGCCGCGGCCCACGCCCTTCCGGTGGTCCGCCATCTCGTGCCGTCGACGAAGGGCATCGCCAGCGACATCGCCAAGGAGGGCAGCGAGGAGCTGGGCTACGACCGGGTGCCCCTGCACGCGGCGTACGCCCTGCGGAACCTGTTCCGGCAGGTCGACCGCGAGCTGCCCCAGGTCACCCAGCCGCTGTTGCTGCTGCGCAGCCCGCAGGACCATGTGGTGCCGCCGGCCGACTCGGCCCGGATCCTCGGCCGCGTCTCCTCCCGGGACGTGACGGAGATCCTGCTGGAACAGAGCTACCACGTCGCGACGTTGGACCACGACGCGGACCGGATCTTCGAGGAGAGCCTCGCGTTCATCGGCCGGCTCGCACCCAGTGTCGGCAAGGAAGGGACGGCCGCAGGTGGCTGAGCACGACTCGGATCGCGAGGACCGCGAACCCGAAGAGCAGGGCGTCCCGTTCGACGAGGCGGCCGCGTGGGCGGCGATCGTCGAGGGGTACGGCGAAGAGCCCCCGGACCCGCCGGGTGCCAAACCCTTCAAGTCCATCGAGGATCTGGCCCTGTTGGAGCCGGAGACCAACGACGCGCCCTCGGCCGAGCCCTCTTCCAAGCCGAAGGAGGAGGAGAAGAAGAAGCCGGCGGAGCCCCTCGGCGGCTCCGTCTCCTTCGCCCCCGGCGTCGGCCCGCGCGACTACCCGGCGCCCGAGCCGGCCGAGTCGGACTTCGACGAGGACGACGAGGGCCACTTCGTCCCGCCGGAGCCGCCGCCCCTGCCCGCCGCCGACGTGACCGCCAAGTTCGCCTGGCTCGGCGTGATCGGCGGCCCGCTGCTCCTCCTGCTCGCGGTCCTGCTCGGCTGGGAGATGACCTGGTGGCTGACCACGGTCGGCATCGGCGGCTTCCTCGGCGGGTTCGCCACGCTGGTGATGCGGATGAAGACGGACGACGAGGACGAGGGGGATCCGGGGCGCGGAGCGGTCGTGTAGCTCCCTGGATCCACCGACGTTCTGAAGACAGCTAGCTCGCGGGGATCCGGAGGGCGGCCAGGACCGGCAGATGGTCCGTGGCCGCCCTCAGGTCTGTCTCCGTCACCCCCGGTTGGCCCAGCGGGACGCCACAACCCAGTACCTCGACCCCCTTCGTCGCGAAGATCGCGTCGATGCGCTGGAAGGGCGTGACGGGGTTGAACGTGTACTCGCCGCCCCACGGGACGGTGGTCCGGCAGTCCTGAAGCCCCTCGGTCAGCCGCTGGAAGGCAGGTCCACCGGGACGTTCGTTTATGTCGCCGCCCGCGATCGCGTGGTCCGTGCCGAGGCCGGCGAGGCGGTCCAGGAGCATGCCGCTCTGCTCGTGCCGCTCGTCCTTCTGCAGGGAGAGGTGACAGCTCAGCACGCCAAGCCGCGCGCCGCCGAACCGGACGACCGCGGTGGCGAACCCGCGCCGGTGCTGGCCGGGGGTGAGCGGCAGCAGGACGTCCTCGGTGCGCTCGACGGTGGCGCGGAGGTTGCACAGGATCGCCGGTCCCGCCGCGGTGCCCCCGCCGGTGAGGACCACCTGCCCGGAGGCGGCCGCGAGCCGGGCCAGCTTCTTGCGCCAGCGGAAGAAGCGGGGGGCCTCCTGGACCAGCACCAGGTCGGGGGCGCAGGCGCTGATCACACGGGCCAGCGCCGCGGTGTCGTCGCGCATCGAGCGGATGTTGTAGCTGAGGACCCGGATGACGGCGGAACCGTCCGGCTCGGTCCGGGAGTTGGGCAGCAGCGGGGTCGAAATCGCCATGGTCGCCAACATACGACGAAGCCCGCCGTCCCGGGGTACGGGCTCGGCGGGCGCGGCCGTGCGGACAGCGATGTCACCGGACCGGCGTCACATGATCGGGTCGGGCTCCCGGGCGAGGTCCGCGGCACCGACGAGGCCCGCCTTGTTGCCGAGCTGGGCCGCGATCACGTCGGCGACCGGGCGCCAGTTGCCGCCCACCAGCCAGCGCTTGTACGACTTGCGGATCGGGTCGAGGACGAGCTCACCCTCGTCGGAGAGGCCGCCGCCGACGATGAAGGCGGAGGGGTCGAAGAGCGAGGCGAGGTCGGCGAGACCGGCGCCGGCCCAGCGGGCCAGCTCACGGTAGGAGTCGACGGCGACCGGGTCGCCCTGCCGGGCGGCCATGGAGATGTGCTTGCCCTCGATGCTGTCCGGGTTGCCGTCACCGAGGCCGAGCAGGATCTCGGCGTTCTCGGGGGTGGCGTTGGCGCGCTGCTTGGCGTATCTGACGAGGGCGCGGCCGGAGGCGTACTGCTCCCAGCAGCCCTGCGAGCCGCAGCCGCACAGCAGGCCGTCCGGCACCATCCGGATGTGGCCGAACTCGGCGGCCACGCCGAAGTGTCCGCGGCGCAGCTTGTTGCCGATGATGATGCCGCCGCCGAGGCCGGTGCCCAGCGTGATGCAGATGACGTTGCGGTGGCCCTTGCCGGCACCGAACTTGTACTCGCCCCACGCGGCCGCGTTGGCGTCGTTCTCGACCACGACGGGAAGGCCGACGCGGCCCTCGACCTTCTCCTTCAACGGCTCCTGGCGCCAGTCGATGTTCGGCGCGAAGTAGACCGTGGAGCGCTGCCTGTTCACGTAACCGGCCGCACCGATACCCACGCCGACGATCTCGTGCCCGGCCCGGGCGCCCTCCACCGCGGAGGCGATGGCGTCCACGATGCCCTCGGGCGTACTCGGGGTCGGCACCTTGTGCGTCGAGAGGATGTTGCCTTCCTCATCGACCACGCCGGCCGCGATCTTCGTGCCGCCGATATCGACGCCGATGGTGAGTCCCATGAATCCCTCAGTTTCGGTCGAGCCCCGCTATGGGCCACCGTACCCGAGGGGGCAATCAGTCTAGGTCGATGCGCTGGCCGGGGCCGGTACCGTCCCCGTCTTCGCCTCGTTCCTCGTGAGGTCCGTCGCCACGCTCGTCAAGATCCTTGTGGAGGTCGGTCGTACGGGTCGTCCAGCGCTGTTCCTGGGCCTGGACCGCGGAGCGGTAGGCGGCGAGGAGTTCGTTGCCCGCGGCGGCGAGGTGGTCGAAGACGTCCGGGTTGCGTTCGAGGACCGGCTCGACCGCGGCCTTCGCCTGCTGGACGACCTGCTTCACCACCTGCTGGGCGGCCGGCCCGGCGACCGCGCCGAGCAACGGCGAATTGAGCGACGACAGCTTGTCGCCGACGGCGTCGACGAGCTTGCGCAGTTCCTCCGCCGCCGACACCGGCGGCTGGCCGTACTGGACGCGGCGGCGGGCCTTCTCCGCGGCGAGGTCCTCGGCGCACGCGGTCGCCCACGCGTCGGCGTCGGTGGCCCTCACCTCGTCCACGGCGTCCTCCGTACCGGCCTGGGACGGAGGGAGCTCTTCGCTCATGACGGACTCCTGACTACGGTTCGTCTCTACGACGTTACCCGAACGGGCGTAAGTCGTTCACGGCCTCTCCGGCCACAGATTGCGGTCCGGCGCGAACCGGATGCGCAGCTCCCCCTCCCGCAGCGAGGCCCCGTCGACCGTGCACCTGCGCAGGGCCGACGGCAGCGGCACGATCCGCCGGAAACTCCCCGCGGCGACGACGAGTTCGTCACCGCGCCGGATGAGGTCGAGTTCGTCGCGTATCGCGCCCGGCAGCGGCAGATGCCAGACGAGCACACCGTCGTCGGCGAGCCGGTCCTCGACGGGCCACTCGACGGCGGAGACGGTGTCGCCGGCCCCGGGAACGCCGAGCGCGACGAGATCGTCCGCACCCCGCGGGTCGTGCCCCAGCTGCCGGACCGCCCGTACCTCGTACGACTCCTGCCACTCCTCCAGCACCTTGCGCTGCTGGACAACCAGACCGGGCAACGCGTCCGCGACCGCCTCGGGCAGCACCCGGTTGGCGACCAGCACATCGGGCCGCAGCCCGCGCAGCGCGAGGGCGAGCACGGTGTCGCGTACGGCATCCGCCCCAGCCGGACCCGGTTCCGCGACCACCCGTACGACGGTGTCCCGGTCGGCGAGCACGGCCTCGACGGCGCCCAGCTCCAGGTCCCAGCGCCCGGCGGTCTCGTACAGCCACTCCGAGGGCATCGGCACCCCGGCCAGCCGCCCCAGCACGGGCCTCAGCGCACGGGCCGCCTGGCGCTCGGCCGGCAGCAACCGCCGCAGATAGCGCCGCAGTTCCTCCGGCAGGGCGAGCAGCGCGAGGGCCTGCGGGGCGGCCGGAAGATCGACGACCAGCAGATCGTGCGCCTCGGCGAGCGCGGCATCCCGCAGGGCGCGCAGCAGGGTGAGTTCCTCGGCCCCGGGAAGCGGCGTGACCTCCTCGGCCTCAAGCCGAGAGGCCCCGAGCAGATCGAGAACGTTCGCAGCACGCTCCTGGAAGGCACCGAGGTCGTCCCGAAAACGGGCGGTGGCATCGGGACGCCAGGCGGTGAGGTTCGGAGCGACTTCCTTCGGCGCGGGGCCGGTGGCGACGCCGAGGACCGCACCGAGGGTGTCGGAGGGATCGGCACTGAGCACCAGAGTGCGGGTTCCCTCGCGGGCTGCGTGGAGCGCGGTAGCGGCGGCCACAGTGGTACGACCGCTGCCGCCAGGGCCGGTGATCAGGAGGGTACGCATGATGGTGAACGGTAACCGAGACCGGCCGGCGGGCCCCGCGGCGAGACCCCTACTTCTCCCCCGGCTCCACCGCTACGTCTCCCCCGGCCTCCACGCGCTTCTTCAATCCGGCCAGCGCCCGGTCGATGATGACCTTCTCGGCCTTGCGCTTGATCATCCCCAGCATCGGGATCTTGACGTCCACCGTCAGCAGGTACGTGACCTGCGTCGAACCGTCACCCGCCGCCTTCAAGATGTACGACCCGTCCAGCGACCGCAGCATCTGGGACTTGACCAGCGTCCAGGACACCTCGTTCGCCCCGGTCCACGTGTACGCCAGCGTCTGGTCGTCCTTGATGGCACCGGCGTCCATGACGAGCCGCACCTGCTCGGCCCGCCCCTGACCGTCCGTCGCGAGGACCTCCGCCTCCTTCACCTCACCGGTCCAGTCCGGATAGCGGGCGAAGTCGGCGATCACCTCCATGACCTCGGCCGGTGCCGCCTCGATCGTGATGCTCGAACTGGTGTGTTCCGCCATCGCTGTGGCTCCTCCAGATGCGGACCGGCAGGGCGTCGTCATGCGGCTGTGCGTGCAGCGTGAAGGCTACCGTGCGGCCGACCGCCCGACTTCACCCCCTACCTGCGGTCTCTCACCACTCCAGTACCCAGGGCTTCCCGGTCCCGGCGAAGTGGCCGACGTTCACGCATTCGGTCGCCCCGACGCGCATCCGCCGCACCAACGGCTGGTGAACATGGCCGAACAGCGAATACCGGGGCCGGGTACGCCGGATCGCGTCCAGCAGCGCCCGGCTGCCGCGCTCGAAACGGCGCGCGACGGTGTCGTAGACCAGCTCCGGGACCTCCGGCGGGATGTGCGTGCACAGCACGTCGACCTCGCCCACGGCCTCGATCTTCGCCGCGTACTCCTCGTCGCTGATCTCGTACGGCGTGCTCATGGGGGTGCGCAGGCCGCCCCCGATGAAGCCGAAGGTCCGGCCGCCGATCTCGACCCGCTCGCCGTCGAGCACGGTGGTGCCGGGTCCGGCGTACTCCGCCCACAACGGCGGCATGTCGACATTGCCGTAGGTGGCGTACGTCGGTGTGGGGAACGCGGCGAACATCTCGGCGTACTGCTTGCGCACGGCTTTCTCGATCGCCGTCCGCCGGTCCGTGCCGATGCCGCTCCACAGCTGGGCGCCGAGGTCACGGGCCTCCTCGAAGCGGCGGGCGGTGCGCAGCTCGACGAGACGGTCGGCGTTCTCCACGCCGAACAGATCGGGGAAGATGCCGCGCGAGTGGTCGGCGTAGTCGAGGAAGAGGATGAGGTCGCCCAGACAGATCAGGGCGTCGGCGCCCTCGCCGGCTCTGGCCAGGTCACGGGTGTTGCCGTGCACGTCACTGACCACATGAACGCGTGTCCTGCTGTTACCGGCTGGTGTGGGTGCCATGACGATCAAGGGTAAGCGTGTGCGGTGTACGTGAACAGTGGCGACGGGCCTTGCGGTTACTGGCCAGTCAGTTTGCGGGTGGACTACCGTACGGACTGGAACACCAATCTGTGTGACACGGCGAACATCTCCCCCCGACCCCCTGTCGCAGCAGCCATACCGACGGGTAACGTCCGGGCAGTCCAGTCTTGGACCGCACCGTCGCATCGCACAACGTCGTGGCGCCGGCGCCCTATGAGGAGCAGCAGTCTTGCGCGAGTTCAGCCTTCCGGCTTTGTACGAGGTCCCTGCGGACGGCAATCTCACCGACATCGTCCGGAGAAACGCCGCGCAGCATCCCGATGTCGCGGTGATCGCCCGCAAGGTCGGCGGCGTCTGGCAGGACGTGTCGGCGACGGCCTTCGCGGCCGAGGTGCACGCGGCCGCCAAGGGGCTCATCGCCTCGGGCGTGCAGCCGGGCGACCGGGTCGGCCTGATGTCCCGCACCCGCTACGAGTGGACGCTGCTGGACTTCGCGATCTGGAGCGCGGGCGCGGTCACCGTGCCGGTGTACGAGACCAGTTCGCCGGAGCAGGTGGAGTGGATCCTGTCCGACTCGGGCGCGACCGCCTGTGTCGTGGAGCTGGACGGCCACACGGCCGCCGTGGAGTCGGTCCGCGACCGGCTGCCCGCCCTCAAGCAGGTCTGGCAGATCGAGGCCGGCGCGATCGAGGAGCTGGGGCGGCTCGGCAAGGACGTCAGCGACGCGACCGTCGAGGAGCGCGGCTCGCTGGCGAAGGCCGACGACCCGGCGACCATCGTCTACACCTCGGGCACCACCGGCCGCCCCAAGGGCTGTGTGCTGACCCACCGCAGCTTCTTCGCCGAGTGCGGGAACATCGTGGAGCGGCTGCGTCCGCTGTTCCGCACGGGCGAGTGTTCCGTCCTGCTCTTCCTGCCGCTGGCGCACGTCTTCGGCCGGCTGGTGCAGATCGCGCCGATGATGGCGCCGATCAAGCTGGGCAACGTCCCGGACATCAAGAACCTCACCGACGAGCTCGCCTCGTTCCGCCCGACGCTGATCCTGGGCGTCCCGCGGGTCTTCGAGAAGGTCTACAACTCGGCCCGCGCCAAGGCGCAGGCGGACGGCAAGGGCAAGATCTTCGACAAGGCGGCGGACACCGCGATCGCGTACAGCAAGGCGCTGGACACGCCGTCGGGCCCGTCGCTCGGTCTGAAGATCAAGCACAAGACCTTCGACAAGCTGGTCTACAGCAAGCTGCGCGCGGTGCTCGGCGGCCGGGGCGAGTACGCCATCTCCGGCGGCGCCCCGCTGGGCGAGCGGCTCGGGCACTTCTTCCGCGGCATCGGCTTCACGGTCCTGGAGGGCTACGGCCTGACCGAGTCCTGCGCGGCCACCGCCTTCAACCCCTGGGACCGTACGAAGATCGGCACGGTCGGCCAGCCGCTGCCCGGCTCGGTGATCAGGATCGCGGACGACGGCGAGGTGCTGCTGCACGGCGAGCACCTGTTCTCGGGGTACTGGAACAACCCGGGCGCGACCGCGGAGGCGCTGACCGACGGCTGGTTCCACACCGGCGACATCGGCACGCTCGACGAGGACGGCTACCTGAGGATCACCGGCCGCAAGAAGGAGATCATCGTCACCGCGGGCGGCAAGAACGTCGCGCCGGCCGTGATCGAGGACCGCATCCGCGCGCACGCGCTGGTCGCGGAGTGCATGGTGGTCGGCGACGGGCGGCCCTTCGTGGGCGCGCTGATCACGATCGACGACGAGTTCCTGGACCGCTGGGCGGCCGAGCACGGGAAGCCGGCGGGTTCCACCGCGGCGTCGCTGCGAGACGACCCGGATCTGATCGCCGCGATCCAGGACGCGGTCGACGACGGGAACGCCGCGGTGTCGAAGGCGGAATCGGTGCGCAAGTTCCGCATTCTCTCCTCCCAGTTCTCGGAGGAGTCGGGCCATCTGACGCCGTCCCTGAAGCTCAAGCGCAATGTGGTCGCGAAGGACTACGCGGACGAGATCGAGGCCATCTACCAGAAGTAGTAAGCCTCTTGACGGTGTGTCATGGCGCGGTGTCCTCGGCGAGGACCCGCGCCGCATCCGTCTAGAGGAGCGTCTTCAGCCTCTCGGCGAGGAGATCCCACCGCCACTTCTCCTCGACCCACTGACGCCCCCGCTCCCCCATCCGCCGCCGCAACTCCGCGTCCCCCAACAGCGCGACGATCCGTTCGGCCGCCTCCTCGACGGAGTCGCCCCGCACCACCCAGCCGGTCTCGCCGTCGAGCACCGCGTCCGGCGCTCCGCCCGAGTCGCCCGCCACGACCGGCAGTCCCGTCGCCGACGCCTCCAGGTAGACGATGCCGAGCCCCTCGACGTCGAGGCCGCCGCGCCGGGTCCGGCAGGGCATGGCGAAGACGTCACCGGCGCCGTAGTGGGCGGGCAGTTCGGACCAGGGCACCGCGCCCGTGAAGCGCACCGAGTCGGCGACGCCGGTCTCGCGCGCCAGGGTGCGCAGGTCCTTCTCGTACGGGCCGCCGCCGACGATCAGCAGCACGGCGTCCGGTTCGGCGGCCAGGATCCGCGGCAGGGCGCGGATCAGCGTGTCCTGCCCCTTGCGCGGCACGAGCCGCGAGACGCACACGACCACCGGCCGCTCGGTCAGCCCGAGCCGGGCCCGCACCTCGGCGCCGCCCGAACCGGGATGGAAGGTCTTCTCGTCGACGCCCGGCGGGAGTTGGACCATCCGCGCGACGGCCTCGGGGGTCAGCGCGGTCGCGATGCGCGAGCGCGTGTACTCGCCGAGGAAGGTGATCGTGTCCGTCGACTCCCCGATCCGGCGCAGCAGTTGACGCGCCGCGGGCAGCTGCGCCCACCCGGCCTCGTGCCCGTGCGTGGTGGCCACGAGCCGCTCGGCACCGGCCTTGCGCAGCGCCGGCGCCATCAGCCCGAGCGGCGCCGCCGCCCCGAACCACACCGACGTACAGCCGTGTTCCCGCAGCAGCCCGACCGCCCGCCGGGTCGCCCCCGGCGTCGGCAGCAGCATCGTCGTACGGTCCCGCACGACGGTGAAGGGCTGCTCGGCGTCGAAGGCGGCGGTCGCCTCGACGCCCTCGCGCGTCCGCTTCCAGGTGGAGGCATAGACGACGACCCGCTCAGGGTCCAGCCGGAGCGCCATGTTGTGCAGAAACGCCTGGATGCCGCCGGGGCGGGGCGGGAAGTCGTTGGTCACGATCAGGGTCTTGTGCATCGCGGCCGACCCTACCGGGCCCGCTCACAGCGGACGGACCTCCGCCCTCCGGACGCGTCGCGCCCCCGCCGATGGCCCGCGCACAGTCCGGCAAGGCATCATGGCCCCCTCAAGGCCGGGCACGGGCGAAGCGGATGGACAGGGGCTCAGGTGAACAGTGCGGGCGCGAGGCGGTCCCTGGCGGGGCTGCTGGGGATCTGGGCCCTGACCAGGCTGTTGCTGCTCCTCTTCGTGTTCAAGGTCTACGTCTTCCCCGGCCCGGACGTCACCAGCGACGTGTCCGTCATCTACCAGGGCTGGTACGACGTGCTGCGCACCGGCACCTTCCCGCTGGACGACGTGACCTGGCAGTACCCGCCGGCCGCCGCGCTGCCGATCCTCTCGCCCGCGCTGCTGCCCTTCCTCGGCTACACGCACGCGTTCTTCGTGCTCGCCTTCGTCGCCGACCTGGCCGCCTTCGCCCTGCTCCTGTACGCGGGCCTGCGCCCAGGCAAGTCACTGCGCGGTGCCTGGGTGTGGGTGGTGGGCGTACCGCTGCTCGGCCCGACCGTCTACTCCCGCTACGACGTGATGGTCACCGCCGTCGCGGTCGCCGCGGTGCTGGCCGGCACCCGGCACCCGCGCGTGATGGGCGCGTTGGTGGGCTTCGGGGCGATGCTGAAGGTGTGGCCGGTGCTGCTCCTGGTCGCCGTCCGCAAGCGCGGGGTGTGGGCCTGGGCGGTGGGCACGGTCGCCGCGGTGGCCGCGCTGTTCGCGGTGGCGATGCCCGGCCCGTTCGCCTTCCTCACCTTCCAGCGCGACCGCGGCACCGAGGTGGAGTCGCTGGGTTCGCTGGTCTTCCACATCGCCCGCCACCACGGCTGGAACGGCCAGGTGCTGCTCAACTACGGCTCGGTGGAGTTCGTCGGCCCGTATGTGCAGGTGGTCTCCACAGCCGCCCTGCTGCTCACCGGCATGATCTTCGGCTGGCTGCTGCTGTGGCGGCTGACGGCCACCCGGTTCGAGTCGGCCACGGTGGCGGACGCGGCCTTCGTCGCGGTGCTGATGTTCACGGTCACCAGCCGGGTGATCAGCCCGCAGTACATGGTCTG
>NZ_JBSFLV010000123.1:0-27184 GCF_053599215.1 Streptomyces sp. NPDC001002
TGCTCGTCGCCCTTCCGAGGCGCGGTGGTGTCAGGAATGGGCGGGGCCGCCGGCAGCGGGCCCAGCGCGGTCGTCAGGGGCGCGGTGGCCGGACGGCGCGGCAGCCGGGGCCGGATCAGCCGCAGCCACGCCAGCACGAGCAGGGCCGCCACCGCGAGGAAGGGCAGCACCGCGCCGAACGCCACCGCCAGCCAGCGCAGCATCGTCACGAACGCGTCCCAGCCCCCGGCCAGCGCGTCCATGAAGCCGGTGTCGTCGTCCTTCGCGACCGCCTTCACAGGTGTCTCGGTCAGCGAGAGCGTGATGGTGGCCAGGCTTGTGCGGTCCTTCAAGGACGCCTGCTGGGCCAGCAGCGCCTCCAGGTCCGACTCCCGGGTGCTCAACTCGCCCTCCAGCTCCACCACGTCGCTCAGCCGGGTGGCCTGATCCATCAGCTCGCGGACCCGGGCCACGCTGACCCGCTGCGACTTGATGCGGCTCTCCACGTCGACGACCTGGTCGGTGACATCCTGGGCCTTCGCGGTGCGCTCCAGGAGCTTGCCCGCGCCCTGCAGATCGGCGAGGACCTCGTCGTACTTCTCGACCGGCACGCGCAGCGTCACGCGCGTGTGCTCGCGGCCCTCCTCACCCCTGTTCGTGGTCTCGTTGCCGACATAGCCGCCCGCGTTCTCGGTGGTGGTGCGGGCCTCGTCGAGCGCCTTCGGTACGTCCTTGACCTGCACGGTCAGCGAGGCGGTGCGGATGATGTGGCTGGCGGAGAGCTTGGGCGCGGTCGATGCCTTGCTGCCGCTCGCGCTCTTGTCGCCCGCGCTGTCCTGCTCGCCGCCCGGAGCCGCCTCGGCCGCCTGCGGAACGTCCTTCGCGCCGGCGTCACTGGCGGAGGTGTCGCTGCTGTCCGAGCCGCCGCAGCCGGCGAGCGCGAGCGTCGCGGCGAGCAGGATTCCGGTCAGGGCGTGGACCGGCCGTACGGAATGTCGTGTGCGCATGAGGCGTACCCCCCGAGTGTCATGACCGACTGATGCTTCTTCGACGCCGGGAGGGGTCCGGACGTTGGGGTGGCTCGGTTCCGATGAGGTCACGGTCGGGACTCGCGGCGGACACCGGGCCCCGGCGGGAGTGTCAGTGGGGTCTGCGAGAGTGGAGGGCATGAGCGCAACGGGTAGGCGTGCGGGGCACGTCGTCGTCATCGGAGCCGGCATCGCGGGTCTCGCCGCGGCCCACCGGCTGCTGGAGCGCGGCGCGACGGTGACCGTGCTGGAGGCGTCGGACCGGGTCGGCGGCAAGCTGCTGCCGGGCGAGATCGCCGGCGCCCGCGTCGACTTCGGCGCCGAGTCCATGCTCGCCCGCAGACCGGAGGCCGTCGCCCTCGCGCGCGAGGTCGGGCTGGGAGACCGGCTCCAGGCACCGGCCACCGCGACCGCCTCGATCTGGACCCGCGGCGCCCTGCGCCCCATGCCCAAGGGCCACGTCATGGGCGTACCCGGCACCGCCGCCGCCCTCTCCGGGGTGCTGTCCGACGAGGGCCTCGCCCGCATCGAGCGCGACGCGGAGCTGCCACGCACGGAGGTCGGGGACGACGTGGCGGTGGGGGAGTACGTGGCGGAGCGGCTGGGCCGCGAGGTCGTCGACCGCCTCGTGGAACCCCTGCTCGGCGGTGTGTACGCGGGCGACGCGTACCGCATCTCGATGCGCTCGGCGGTCCCGCAGCTCTATCAGGCCGCGTTGACGCACGACTCGCTGACGGAGGCCGTCCGCGGGATCCAGGCCAGGGCGGCGGCGGCCCAGCAGACGGGGCCCGTCTTCATGGGCATCGAGGGCGGAGTGGGCCAACTGCCGCTCGCCGTCGCGGAGTCGGTACGCGCGCGTGGGGGCGAGATCCTGACCGGGACACCGGTACGGGAGCTGCGCCGGATCGACGTGGCGTCGGCGCACGCGACCTGGCGGGTCGTGGCAGGGGACCGTGTGTGGGACGCGGACGCGGTGGTCGTGGCCGCCCCGGCCCCCGTCGCCGCCGGACTCCTGCGCGCCGAGGCTCCGGAAGCCGCCGGTGAGCTCGCCGCCGTCGAGTACGCGTCCATGGCCCTGGTAACCCTCGCCTACCGCCGCGGCGACACCGCCCTCCCCGAAGGCAGTGGCTTCCTCGTGCCGCCGGTCGACGGGCGGACCATCAAGGCGTCGACGTTCGCCTCGCAGAAGTGGGGCTGGATCGCCGACGAGAACCCGGACGTGGTCGTGCTGCGCACGTCCGTCGGGCGGTACGGCGAGACGGCTGTCCTGGAGCGCGACGACGCCGGTCTGGTCGACGTCTCCCGGCACGACCTGCGCGAGGCCACCGGCCTCGCCGCCACGCCCCTGGAGACCCGCGTCACCCGCTGGACCGACGGCCTGCCCCAGTACCCCGTCGGCCACCACGCGCGCGTGGCCCGCGTCCGCGAGCACGTCGCCAAGCTCCCGGGCCTCGCGGTCTGCGGCGCGCAGTACGACGGTGTCGGCATCCCGGCCTGCATCGCGAGCGCGTACGCCGCCGTGGACCAGCTGGGCGGCGACCTCGCAGCGGTCCGGGAGCTCACCGCCAACCCGGTGCAGAGCCTGCACGGCGGAGCGGGAGAATAGCCGCATGAGTGACGACGCCCCCACCACCGAGCCCGGCCGTATCCCGAACAAGGGCAAGCTGGCCAAGGACCTCAACGAGGTCATCCGCTACACGCTGTGGTCGGTCTTCAAGCTGAAGGACGTGCTCCCCGACGACCGCGCCGGTTACGCCGACGAGGTCCAGGAGCTGTTCGACCAGCTCGCCGCCAAGGACGTGACGATCCGCGGCACGTACGACGTGTCGGGCCTGCGTGCCGACGCCGACCTCATGATCTGGTGGCACGCCGAGACCGCCGACCAGCTCCAGGAGGCGTACAACCTCTTCCGCCGCACCAAGCTCGGCCGCGCGCTGGAGCCGGTCTGGTCGAACATGGCGCTGCACCGCCCCGCCGAGTTCAACCGCTCGCACATTCCGGCGTTCCTGGCCGACGAGACTCCGCGCAACTACATCAGCGTGTACCCGTTCGTGCGCTCCTACGACTGGTACCTGCTGCCCGACGAGGACCGTCGCCGCATGCTCGCCGACCACGGCAAGATGGCCCGCGGCTACCCGGACGTGCGCGCCAACACGGTGGCCTCGTTCTCGCTCGGCGACTACGAGTGGATCCTGGCCTTCGAGGCCGACGAGCTGTACCGCATCGTCGACCTCATGCGCCACCTGCGCGCCTCCGAGGCCCGCATGCACGTCCGCGAGGAGGTCCCGTTCTACACGGGCCGCCGCAAGGAGATCGGCGAGCTCATCGCCGGCCTGGCCTGATCAACGGGTGGGGCGGGCGGCCGACTTCCCCTTGGGTTCGCCCTTGGCGCGGTCGTCGGCCGCGGTCGGCTGGGGCTCCTTGTGCGGGGCGCAGGCCGCGCGCCGCACCGGGAGGCGGCCCTCCAGCAGATAGGCGTCCAGGTAGCCGTTGACGCAGCGGTTCGGGCCGCCCGCGATGCCGTGCGTACCCGCGTCCCGCTCGGTCACAAGGACCGAGCCGGACAGCCGCCGGTGCAGCTCCAGCGCACCGTCGTACGGAGTCGCCGCGTCCCTCTCGGCGGCCAGGATCAACGTCGAGGGCAACTCACCCGGCGCGGTCCTCACATCGACGACCTGCTGACGCGGCGCGGGCCAGTACGCGCAGGGCAGGTTCATCCACACGTTGTCCCAGGTCTCGAACGGCGCCACGCGCGCGAGGCGCGTGTTGTCGCGGTCCCAGACCTTGAAGTCCGTCGGCCAGGACGCGTCGTTGCACTCGACGGCCGTGTACACGGCGTTGGAGTTCTCCGACTCGGCCGCCGCCTCCGGGTGCGGACCCGCCTGCTGGATCAGAGGCTTCGGGTCGCCCTTCAGATACGCCGAGAGCGCCTGCGCGCGGTGCGGCCAGTAGTCGTCGTAGTACCCGGCCGTCAGGAACGCGCTCTGCAACTGCGCAGGGCCCACCTTGCCGCCGGCCGGCTCCGCCGCGAGCTGCGCGGCCGCCTTGTCGTAACTGCCCTGCACCGCCTCGGCCGTGGCCCCGAGCCCGTACACCTTGTCGTGCTCGGCCATCCACTCGCGGAAGTCCGTCCAGCGGCCCTCGAACGCGGCCGACTGGTCGAGGTTGTTGCGGTACCAGATCTGCTCCGGGTCCGGGTTCACCGCCGAGTCGAAGACCATCCGCCGCACGTGCGAGGGGAACAGCGTCGCGTACAGCGCCCCGAAGTAGGTGCCGTACGACGCCCCCATGAACGTCAGCCGGTCCTCGCCCAGCGCCGCCCGCAGGACGTCCAGGTCACGGGCGTTGTTGAGCGAGGTGTAGTACCGAAGCGCGCTCCCCGTCCGCTTGGCGCAGCCGCGCGCGTACGCCTTCGCCTGCGCGACGCGCTCCTGCTTGTACGACTCCGAGGGGTACGTCGGTGACTGCGAGGGCGCCTTGCTGAAGTGCTTGGGGTCCTGGCAGGACACGGGCGCGGAGCGGCCGACCCCGCGCGGGGAGTAGCCGACCAGGTCGTACGCGGACGCGATGCGCTTCCACTCCGGCAGCAGGCCGATGAGCGGGAAGTAGAACCCGTCGCCGCCCGGGCCGCCCGGGTTGTAGACCAGCGCGCCCTGGCGCGGCACCCGGCGCTTGCTGTTGCGCGGGTCCTTGTGGGTGGCGCGGACCCGGCTGACGGTCAGTCGGATCTGCTTGCCGCGGGGGTGCGCGTAGTCGAGCGGGACGGAGACCGTGCCGCACTGCATGCTGCCGGGCATGTCCTGCGCCTCTGAGCACTTCCCGAAGTCCACGCCCACGGCAGCGGCGCGCGCGGCGGCCACGGCGGTGCCCCGCAGTTCGACCGCGCCCGGCCCACCGGGCAGGCCGGTGGCGGGGGCGGTGGCGAGCGTGGTCAGGAGCAAGGATCCGGCGGCCGAGTAGAAGGCGGCTGCTCTCATGGCGTATCCCTTCGGTGCACGGCGGCGACAGAAGGGATGTTTCGTACGAGTTCGGGCCAAGGCAAGCACCGCCCGCGGGTGTCGGGCTCAATGCCCCCTATGCGCCCCCGGCGTGTGGTTCGCGCCACGGCTGGTCCCGGTGCTCGAAGGCCTCGCGCAGGTCCGGTTCGCCGATCGCGCGGACCCCTCGGACGGCGACCGAGGTGAGGTACGTACGGTCGTCGCCGCCCCCGGAGCGCCGGGTCAGGGCACCCAGGAGGCGCTGGCCGGCCGGGGAGGCCCAACGGGAGTACGGGTGGACCTCGACGCGGGCGATCGCCAGGCAGCTCAGGGTCAGCGCCAGCGGCAGCGCGAACCAGAGGGCGACCAGGCCGCGCGGCATGTCCGGCGGGGCGGGCAGCAGCAGCGCCGCCACGCCGAGGCCGAACACGGCGAGCGCCGCGAACTGCACCTGGCGGATGCCCGCCGCGATGCCGCCTCGCCCGTCGGCGGGCACCGCGAGACCCGCGCTGACCAGCCGGTCGCCGAGGCTGCCCACGGCGTCCGCCGAGGCCGTCGCGGCGCGCACCGGGGCGATCCGGCTCTGCCCCTCGGGCCCGATGGCCCCTATCACCGAGCGCTCCATCTCGTCGCGCCCGCGCGGGTCGACGACCGTCGCCCAGCCGGTGCGGGCCAGCAGCAACCGCTGCTGCCGGGCCATCGAGACCATGGTCAGATCGGCGACCCGCCCGGGGCCGCCGGACAGGAAGGCCGCCTCGTAGAGCGTCAGACCGCGCCCCCGGACGTCCGTGTCGGCATCCGCGTCCACGGCCGCCACACGTACGGCGGCGAGACACAGCCGGGTACAGGCCGAGCCGGCGACGGCCCAGGCCAGCAGCAGGAGCAGGACCCAGAACATGCCGCGTTTCTATGCCAGGGGCCCGGGAAGCGCCATGCCCTGTTCACAATCCGGACGGAGTGTTGTCGGTATGTGACGTTCCGATTGGCGCGAAACGGCCTGTGGATACGGCTACGGCTGCGCGGGCGGCGGGCTGGAGGCCGGCGGCGGGAGCGTGTACGGGGACGACGGCGGCGGCCGGAAGGTCGGGGCCGCCGGCGCCGGGTCGAGGGTCGCCGCGGGTGTGCCGGCGAGCGAGGGCGGGGGCGTGGCGGCCAGGTCCCGGGCCAGGGCGTCCCAGTCGACGTACCCGGTGGCCTCCAGCACCTTGATGTGGTCGAGCACGGTCGTGTTCGCGTCGTCGGCGAGCGTGCGCACCAGCGAGTTCTGGGTGCTCGCGCGGACCTGGGCGACGACCGAGAACACCTTGCCGTGCGCCACCCGCAAGATGTTGGCGAACTTGCTGTCGTAGTCGCCGCCCTGGGCCGCGCTGAGCGTCGCGAGCCACTGCTTCTGCTGGTCGTTCGGCTCGTTCGGCAGCGCGAGCCCGAGCTTCGCGGCGACATCGCGCACCCGCTGGTCCAGGAAGGTGTGCCCCTCGACGAGGTGCTGCCCCGCCGTCCGTACGGCCTGGGTCGTGCCCTTCTGCTCCGCCTCCTGCCCGGCGGGCAGCTCCCACAGGCCGGCCAGCCGCACCTTGGTGATGAACTCGCGGTCGAGCGCGGACAGCGGACCGTAACTGGTGGACACCGTCTGGGCGTTGAGGACGTTCGCGTCCGTGCCGACCCCCGACCGGTCGGCGTACGACCAGATCGGAAAGATCAACGCCAGGAGCGTCGCGGTCAGGCCCATGATGATGAGCCCGGTGCCGCTGAAGATGCCCCGTCCTCGGACAGGGGGTCGCGGTCGCATGGCGCCTCCCGGTACGGCACCGCACGGATGTGTGCTCAGGGTGCGGATGTGTGCGGAAGTTGCAATGTTACCGCCCGGTCCGCGCCCCGCTGCCGCGTGGCCCCGCCTCTCCGGGCCCCCTCAGCGCCGCAGCAGCACCCGCCGCGTCGCCCTGGCCAGCCGCACCCCCGGCCGCCGCGAGCGCGGCACCGGACCCGACCGCTCCAGCCACCACTCCCGCACCTCCTGCCGCGCCCCCGCCTCCTCGACCAGCCCGGCGCGCAGCAGATGCTCGGCGAAGTCCAGGGCGTCCCGCCGGTAGCCGCCGGTCATCGGGTGCCCGTGGGCGTACGCGAGGAAGTGCCCGCGATAGTCCGTACCGAGGATCTCCGGCAGCTCCGGCGCGACCTTCGCCACGACATCGGCCCGCTTCCCGCCCAGCGCCCGCGCCTGCACGCCGAGCCGGACCCGGTCGAAGCCCTCGGGAACCGGCGTACCGGCGACGAGCGCGGAGAGCAGCGCGGCCTGGGCCAGGGCGAGGCGTTGGCGGGCGGGAGTGATTTGGGCGGCGGGGTTCGCCGAGGTGGGGTCGGCGGGGTCGGCCGTGATGTGTGCTGCCGGTTCGGAGGGGTCGGCCTTGGCGTGCGCCGCCGGGGCAGGGTCGGCCAGGGCGACGGCCGGTCCTTGCGCGGCGGGCTTCTCTCGGCTCCCACGCTCGGTGCCGATGGCCTCTTGTCCGACGTACGCAGCGCCGTCGGCCTCCCGGCTGCCGGAGACCGCCTCGCCGCTGTGTGCACTCACCGCCGCTCCCCGGATCTCGCGTGCCACGGCCTCCCGGAACCCGCGGTGCAGCGCCTCCTTGATCGACGCCAACTCCCTTTCCAGCTCCGCCGGTTCGGGGAAGTTCTCGTCCCGCTCCAGCAGGACGCCCGGCGGCGAGACCCGGGACGCGAGGTCGGTCAGGATGTCGAGGACCGGGCGCGGGACGGGGTGGGCGTGGCTGTCGTGCCAGACACCGTCCCGCTCGAAGCCGCCCGCGACATGGACGTAGGCGATGGCCTCCAGGGGAAGCTCGGCGAGCGCCTTGGCCGGGTCCTCGGCGCGGTTGACGTGGTTGGTGTGCAGGTTGGCCACGTCGATCAGGAGCCGTACGCCGGTCCGGTCGGCCAGCTCGTACAGGAACTGTCCCTCGGTCATCTCCTCGCCGGGCCAGGCGATCAGCGCGGCGATGTTCTCGACGGCGAGCGGCACCGGGAGCGCGTCCTGGGCGATGCGGATGTTCTCGCACAGCACGTCGAGGGCGTCGCGGGTGCGCGGGACGGGCAGCAGGTGTCCGGCCTCCAGGGCCGGGGTCGCGGTCAGCGGGCCGCCCGCCCGTACGAACGCGATGTGCTCGGTGACCAGCGGCGATCCCAGTGCCTCGACCCGCTCGGCGAGCGCGGCGAGGCGGCCGGCGTCGGGCCGGTCGGCGCCGCCGAGGCCGAGGGAGACCCCGTGCGGGATCACGGTCACCCCGCGCTCGCGCAGCCGCCGCAGCGACTCGGGGAGGTGTCCGGGGCACACGTTCTCGGCCACCGCCTCGACCCAGTCGATCCCCGGCATCCGCTCCACGGCGTCCGCGATCTCCGGCCGCCACCCGATGCCCGTCCCCAGCCTCGTCACTCGCTCCATCGCCCGTCCCCTCCTCGGCTTCCTCCGCGTGTCCGTGCCGTCCCCGTCGACGTGGAGGGGGTATGGCCCCGGCCGTCGCGCATGAACCGCTCCCGGTCCACCTTCAGAGCAACATTTGAGGTTGGGACACCCCTGAGGCTTACGGGATCACCGCAGGACGCCCGCCGTGTCCACCGGGTCCGGGCGGCCGGTGTTGACAGTGCCGGGTGCGCCCGGTGACGGCCGGGACGTCGTCCCGATCTCACCGCTGGCCTCGGCCGCCGGGGCCGAGGGCGCCACCTGGCCGGGGACGGGCGCGGGCGGTCCGGTCGGGCTGGCGGTGGTGCCGGCCACCGCCTCGTTGGCGATGGCGTCGAAGTCGACCTTGCCGGTCTTCTCCAGGATCGTGATGTGGTCGAGGACGGTCTGGTTGGCGTCCGAGGCGAGCTGGCGCACCAGGGTGTTGCGGGTGGTGTTCCGTACGGCGCCGATGGCCGGGAAGATCTTGCCGTGCGCGGACCGCAGCAGGTTCACGAACTTGTACTCGTACTCCGCGCCCTGCGCCGCGGTCATCTCCTGGAGCCACCCCTGCTGTTGCTCGTTGGGCACGTTCGGCAGCGCGACGCCGAGCTGGGCCGCGACGATCCGCACCCGTTTGTCCAGGTCGGTGTGGCCGACGATGAGATGGTCGCCCGCCTCCTTGATCGCCTGGCTGGGCGCCCGCTCGATCGCCTGCTGCCCGGCCGGCAGCTCCCACAGCCCGGCAAGGCGCACCCGCACGATCAGGTCGCGGTCGGCCGCGGTCAGCGGCCCCCACTGGGTGTTCACCGTGCTTGCCGCCACGTTCGCCTGTCCGGTGCCCATGCGGTCGGCGTACTGCCACATGGGGAACGCGACCGCACCGAGGGTGGCGACGAGGGACGTGATGAAGATGGCTGTGCCGTTGATGCGCGGCAAGGGTGCCTCCCGGATGAGACAGACGGGTGCCAGGAGGTACGGGTGGGACGGTCGCGATGTTCAAAGAAAGGGTAAAGATCTAAAAGGTCGGCAAAGAGGCCAGGTCACGTGCTCAGGGGTGGCCTGGTCGGGGGTGCGGGAGCGACGTCGGCGGGTCAGGGCGACTTCGCGCCGACCCGCAAGCCGTCCATCAACAACCCGATCAACCGGTCCCCTTGGGCCCGCCAGTCCCCGGACGCGTCCAGTCGGAGCAGTCCGCTCATCGCCAGTACCACGTCGGCCGTCTTCAGGTCGGAGCGGATCGTCCCGGCGGTGACGCCCGCGGCGAGGAGGGTGCCGATGGTGTCGGAGATCCGGGCGTAGGACTCGGACGCCCAGGTCTCGCCGACGCCGATGGTCCGCAGCGCCTCGGACATGTGCTGCTTGGTGACCAGCAGGCTCGCCAGATGCCTCATCCACTCCTGCAACGCCTGGTCCGGCGGCAGGGTTTCGAGGAGTCGGTCCGCGGCCGAGCAGAGTTGCTCCACCTCGTAGTCGTAGGTGGCCAGGACCAGGGACTCCCGGTTGGGGAAGTGCCGGTAGAGCGTGGCGATGCCCACGCCGGCGGCCTTGGCGATGCTGCCCAGCGAGGCGTCCTTGCCCGCGTGGTTGAACTCCTCGATGGCCGCGGCCAGCAGTTTCTCGCGGTTGCGTACGGCGTGGGCGCGTACCGGCTGCGGTGGTCCCTGACGTTCCTGCATGTCTGCTCCCCGGGATCGGTGGTGCCGCCCGGCGGACGGCATCGACGACCCTGCTTGCTTACCGGAGGATCCTCCGTTAACGTTGTTACTACCGGAGGGTCCTCCGGTATCTCCCTCACGATACAACCGAACGGAGACTTCCCGTGAACACGATTTCACTCGGCGACCTCACCACTTCCTCCCAGGGTCTCGGCTGCATGGGGATGAGCGAGGGGTACGGCCCGACCAGCTGGGACGACGCGATCGCCACCGTCCACCGCGCGCTCGACCTGGGCGTCACCCTCATCGACACCGCCGACGCGTACGCCTTCGGGCACAACGAGGTGCTCGTGGGCCGGGCCATCGCCGGCCGTCGTGACGAGGTCCAACTGGCGACCAAGACCGGCATCGACCGCACGGGCAGCGACACCTGGGTCTTCCGCGGCGAGCCCGGCTACATCAAGCGCGCCTGCGACGCCTCCCTGATGCGGCTCGGTGTCGACCACATCGACCTCTTCTACCTGCACCGGGTCTCGCCGAACACCGAGATCGAGGAGTCGGTCGGCGCCATGGCGGAGCTGGTCAAGGAGGGGAAGATCCGGCACATCGGCCTCTCCGAGGTCAGCACCGAGCAGCTGCGGCGGGCGTATGCCGTGCACCCGATCACGGCGGTCCAGAGCGAGTACTCGATCTGGTCCCGTGACATCGAGGAGACGGTGGGGGAGGGGCTGCGCGAGCTGGGCGTGGGTCTGGTCGCGTACTCGCCGCTCGGCCGCGGCTTCCTGACCGGCACGGTGGACGTGTCGGCGCTGCCCGCGGGCGACGCGCGCAGGCGGCTGCCGCGCTTCCAGACCACCGAGAACGAGGTCGTCGCGGACGGCGTCCGCTCGCTGGCCGAGCAGAAGGGTGTCACCGCGGCGCAGTTGGCCCTGGCCTGGGTGGCCTCGCGCAGCGAGCACTTCGGCGTCCCGGTCGTCCCGATCCCGGGCACCAAGCGCGTGAAGTGGCTGGAGCAGAACGTGGCCGCCGCGGACATCGAGCTGACGCCCGACGAGATCGCCACGCTGGACGGCCTGTCGGCCCACGTGGTGGGCGGTCGCTACTGACCGAGCTGAGTGCCGTGGCAGCAGGACGGGCTCCTGGGCCACGGCACTCGCGGTCGGCGGGGGTGGACTCCTTGGCGGACCGGACCGGGCCGGCTGGGGTGGGTCGGCCGGGGCGGGTCGGTGACGGGCGGCGGGGGTTCGGACCGGTCGTCGAGTAATTCCGCTCGGCGGGGCATCGGACGGGTCGGGTGCTGATTCCGCGCGGCGGCGCATTGGGCCGGTCGTCTGCTGATCCCGCTCGGCGGCTTGTCTGGCCGTGTGCCGACTGACTCCGCTCGACGGCATTTCAGGCCGGTTGTCAACTGTCCCACCGGCGGCCACACCGGACCCGTCTCCACAGATCCCGCTAGGCCGCGCCAGCGCCCCGCAACCGTTCGCGCAGGCCGCCGAGGATCAGGCCGAGGCCGAACTCGAAGCGGCCGTCGAAGTTGACGAATTCTTCGACGGGCGTGGCGAACAGCCGAGGGTAGGTCTGGCGGGCTCCGGCGAAGTCGAGCTTCTCGACGGCGCCCTCGGTCCGGCCCTGTTCCTCCAGGGTCTCGCCCAGTACGTAACAGACGACCGTGGACGTGGCCCAGAGCGCCGAGACCCCGGCGAAGCCCGCCTGCTGCATGACGCCGACGAGGCGATCCGCGAACGCCAGGCTGTGGCGCTGCGCCGCATAACTGCCGCCGACGATCCTCGCCCCCTCGCGCTGCGCCAGCAGAGCCTTTCTCAACTGCCGGGCGAGCAGGGCGACTTCGGCCTCCCAGTCGCCCGCGCCGCCGTCCACCAGCGCTTCGGCCAGGATCGCTTCCGCCATCTCGTCCAGGAGTGTCTGCTTGTTGCTGAAGACCCGGTAGATGGCGGGCAGTTGGAGCTTGCTGGCATCCGCGAGGCGCCGCATGGTGAGTGCTTCCAGCCCGCCGGAGTCGACGATTTCGAGCGCGGCGGTCACCAGCGCCTGGGCGCGGGTCGCGGGCGGCGGGGGACCGGTCCGCACGGCGGGGGAGTCTTCAGAACCCTTTGGCATGTTAACAATGTTATCGCCATTGTCCTGGCTGGGCGACAACGCCGAGCATGTCAGCTCCGTTGACGCTCCGCACCCCGCCTGGCCTCACGGGGCGTCATGCCGAACTCCTCCCGGAACGCCGTGGAGAAGCCCGCGTGGCTGCCGAAGCCGCAGGAGTGCGCGATCTGCGCGATCGAGTACGAGTCCCAGCTCGTGCCGGCCAGCCGGCTCCGGGCGAGCAGCAGCCGTTCACGGCGGATGAGGTCGCGCGGGGTGGTGTCGGCGGCCTGCAGCACCTGCTGGACATAGCGGGCCGACCAGCCGAGCGCCCGCGCGATGCCGTGGACGTCGAGCCCGTCGTCGCCCGCGTGCCGACGGACGTACTGGCGGATCGAGGCTTCCACCGTCGCCCGCTGTCCGGCGGGGGCCGAGTCCGTGCCGCCCTCCGCGGCCAGGCACACCAGGTCGACGAGCCGGTCGCAGGCGATGTCGAAGGTCGTCTCGGAGAGCGCCTCGCGCTCCTCCTGCAAGGTGGACACCAACTGCCGTATGACACGGCCCAGTCCGCGGTCCCCGCTCAGCATCTGCGGCTCGCGGGCCGCCGCCGGGCTGCGCAGGGCGATGCTGTCGCCGGGCACGATGAGGGCGATCGACAGGAAGTCGGCGTCGTGCGCGAAGGTCAACGGCCGGTCGATGTCGCACAGCACCATGCTGCCCGCCTGGATCTCGGTGGCTGCCTGGCCCTGCTCCACCCAGGCCGTGCCGGCCAGCGGCACGAGGAGTTCGTACTTGCCGCGGGGGTCGGCCCGGATGTGCCGCGCGTCCCTGGACACCACTTCCTCGCCGCCCGCGCACAGCGCCAGGCCGTGGGCCCCTGACTGCTGCCGGTCCAGACGTCCGGTCCACGGGGCGGTGCGATCCGGCACGCTGATCCGGCTCGCGCCGTGCAGGTGGGTGAAGACCTCGCCCCACGCACCGACCGTGGGGATGTCGTCAGCGTCAGTCCAGAAATACACGCCTCAACTCTAGCCACGGGGTCATCGGACCGGCGCGGGAGTCGTTGAGGCGGGAGGTGTCGGGGGTGGGCCCGGGGCGGCGTGGAACCCTGTAGCCGTGGTGACGGCACGGAAGCCGTCGCCCTTGTGATCTTCCTCCGTGGCCTTCCTTCGTGACCGTCCTCATAACAGGAGTTCTGCCCCATGCCCGACGCCGACGGTGTCAGTGACCGGTTGTTGACTCGCCTCGCCGGACACACGCGGAGCTTCGACAAGCTCTTCGAGGAGTACTTCGCCACCTTGGACGGCGTGCTCGACACCCCGTCGTTCGGCAGCTTCACCCCCGAATGCCTCGGTCTGCTGCGGGAGTTGTCCCTGCGCGGCGGCAAGCGGATGCGGGTGGTGGTGCTCCACGAGGCGGCCGGGCTGGTGACGGACGAACCCGTACCGGGCCTCGACGCCGCGGCCCTGAGCCTCGAACTGCTCCAGACCCACGGCCTGATCCACGACGACCTCATCGACGACAGCGCCACCCGGCGCGGCGGACCCACCACCTACTACGCCTATCGCGAGAAGTTCCCAGACCACCCCCGCACGGCGCTCGGTCTCACCGTGCTCGCGGGCGACCTCGCGCTGGCCCTGTCCCTGCGCGTGCTCCTCGACGCGAAGACGAGCCTCCCGGTGCGGCAGGCCATGATCGAGGTCCAGACCCGGGTCACGGCGGAGACCGTCATGGGTCAAGTCGTCGACCTGGAACGGGACTTCACCGCCGTACCCCCGGACATCGACGTCATCCACGAGGTGGCGGACTACAAGTCCGCGCGCTACTCGTTGCTCGCACCCCTGCAACTGGGGCTTCTGGCCGCCGGTGAGCAACCGGGCCGCCATGAAGGGGAGTTGCGGCGCTACGCGCGGCTGGTGGGGATCTGCGGGCAGATGCGGGACGACTTCCTCGACCTGTTTGGGGACGAGCAGGTCATGGGCAAGTCGACCGGGACCGACTTCCGTGACGGGAAGCGCAGTTACGCCGTGACCGCCCTGCTGGCCACCGTCGGCGGGCCGGAGCGCGCGGTGGTGGAGTCGGCCCTCGGCGATCCCTCGTGCACCGCGGACACCATCGCCACGGTCCGCGAGATCGCCGAACGGCATGGCGTGGCCGAGCGGATGCGGGTGGACATGCGCCGCCACGCGGAAGAAGCCGCCCTGGTGGCCGCCGGGTGGCGGTCCCGGTGGCGTGCCGAGGCGGTCGACTTCTTCGAGCTGTTGCCGCACTGGGCGGTCGAGCGGTCCAAGTAGCCGCCGGGCCCCGACCGCCGCCGGGTCGGCCGGACCGCCATCGGGTCGGCCGGACCGCTGTCGGTCCAGCCGATCCGCCGTCGGCTCAGAGCGTCGCCACCACCTCGATCTCCACCAGGAACCCGTCCTGGAAGAGGGTGGTGACACCAACAGCCGTGCTGGCGGGCGGAGTTGGGCAGCCCTTGCGCGCCGCGGTGAGCGCGGTGACCAGTTCGCCCGCCTGGTCGGTGGTGTAACCCGCCAGATAGACCGTCTCCTTGATGATCTTCTCGCGGGAGGAACCGGCCGCCCGGAGCGCCGTCTCGACGTTCTCGTAGGCCTTCTCGAACTGCGCCACGAGGTCGTCGCCGCCCACGAGTTGGCCGTCCTTGTCCCAGGCGACCTGGCCCGAGGTGTAGACGAGCCCGAGGGCCGGCACGGTCACGGCGTGGGAGAGGACACCCGGCAGTGGGGGCAGTTCGGGGGGATTGACAGCGTTGACCGACATCTTCATTCCTTTCCAGGAACCACAGGGGTGTTGAAAGGTGGCCGGGGCTACGCCGCCACCAAGTGCCGTGAGTAGTCGTCGAGCAGGAACGCGTTCGACCTGTTGACCTGGCTCCGCAGCAGAAGTTCCTTGCCGGGAACGTGACTTGCCAGGCGGACGACCCCGTTGCGGAACGCGATGCCGAGTGAGGTCTGGGGAGTCATGACCTTCCCCTGGTCGGGGGCCCACTGCTGGATCTCCCCGATCCACGGGCGCAGTTTCGCCTCGTACCGGGTGAGCGCCCCCGTGATGTCGTCGGGGGTGGCCGCCAGTTCGCCCGCGAGGACATACGCGCCCACCATGGCGATCGTGGTGCCGTGGCCCGACAGCGGTGAGGCGGAGTAGGCGGCGTCTCCGACCAGACCGACGCGTCCGGTGGACCACCTGGCCAGTCTGACCTGGCTGCAGGTGTCGAAGTAGAAGTCGGGGGCGGTGTCGATCTGCGACAGCAGGGCGGCCGCCTCCCAGGCCATGCCGGACGCCCTGGCCTTGACGATGCGCTTCTGGGCGTCGACATCACGCCAGTCGTAGGAGGGCCGGCCCGCGCGGAAGCTGAAGAACGCCATCACCTTCGAGTTGTCGAGGATGGAGCGCATCCCGATGGTCCTGCCGGGTTCGCTGTAGGCGACGGTCCAGTCCCTGACGTCGATGTGGTTGCGGGCCGTCCAGAAGGAGACGTACGTGCCCAGGTGGTGCAAGTGGTCGGTCTCCGGGCCGAAGAGCATCTCGCGCAGTTCGGAGTGGAGCCCGTCGGCACCGATGACGACGTCGAACGACTCGGCGGGCGCCGACTTGAACTCGACGTGCACCTTCGTACCGTCGTCATGAGCCGAGGTGATGCGGTCGTCGAACCGGTACTCGACCCGGTCCCGCGACTGCTCGTGGAGCACCTCGGACAGGGCGCCGCGCAGGATCTCGATCTCGGCGACCGGCCCGTCGCCGCCGAACTGATCGGCCCGCAGCGCCCCCTTCGTGCGTCCTTGGCCGTCGACGAAGGAGAGGCCGTAGTTGCTCTCGCGCGCGGCCCGTACCTCGGAGTCGACCCCCATCCTGCGCAGGACCTCCCGGGAGACCCCGCGGAGATCGACGAGTTGGCCGCCGGCCCGCAGTTCGGGCCAGCGCTCCACGACCGTGACGTCCGCGCCGTACCTGGCCAGCCACAGCGCGAGTGCGGGCCCCGCGATGCTCGCGCCGGAGATCAGAACCTTGAGTCGCCCCATCGGCTGCCTCACTTCGCTGAAGGTGCCGCCATCGTCTGTTAACGGCGTTACCATCGACGGTAACGTTAACGGCGTTATCGCGTCAACGGTGAATGAACATCGACGTCGACGGCTCCTGGAACGCCTGACTGAATCTCGCCCCACCCGCCCGTCCCGCCCCCGTCGGCGCCCATGCTTGGGTGAGGTGTCGTGGACCATGGGGCGGACGGGCGCGGGAAGGGGTCGCATGATTCGGGAAGTCGCCGAGGTGGCACGCGTCGAGGACGCGGCGCTGACGCGGGCGGCCCAGGCGGGCGAAGTCGCCGCGCTGGGGCTGCTGTTGGAGCGGCACCGGGCGGGGATGCGCGCGGTGGCGTTGAGCATTCTGGGGCCGGGTGCGGACGCCGACGACGTGATGCAGGACGCGGCGCTGACCGCGCTGCGGCGGATCGGTGACGTACGCGATCCGAGTGCGGTCGGTGCCTGGCTGCGGATGATCGTACGCAACGCGAGTCGTTCGCTGCTGCGGAACGCGGTCGCCACGCGGCCGGTCGGCGATCTGCACCTGCCCTCGACGGCCGCCGGTCCCGAGCAGTGGCTGGAGCAGAACGCGATGCGGGACTGGGTCTGGGAGGCGCTGGAGGAACTCTCACCGGTGCTGCGCATGCCCGTGGTGCTGCGGCACTTCACCACCGGTGTCACGGCGTACGGGCAGATAGCGAAGGCCTGCGGGGTTCCCGTCGGTACCGTGCGCAGCCGGCTCAGTCAGGGGCGGGCCAAGCTCGCGGAGGCCCTCGCCGCCACGGCGGACGCTCCGCACGCGAACGTCGAGGAGCGGGTCCGGGCCAGCCGTGTCGAGGCGCGGGAGACCCTCGACGCGGCCGAGAGCGGACACTTCGGCAAGCTGCTGACCGAACGCTGGTCTCCCGAGGTCGCGCTCCTGCGGGGGAACGACCGGATCGGCGGCCGGGACGTTCTCGTACGCGCCATGTACGGCGACATCGAGGACGGCGTGCGGCAGAGTCTCGTCCACGCCGTCGCCGGACGGTCGCTGTCGGTCTGGGAGATGGACATCACCAATCCGGCCGCCGATCCGGAGCACTGCCCGCCCTCGGTGGCCTGGCTGATGACGCTGGACGACGCGGGCCGGGTGCACCGGCTGCGGCTCTTCCACCCCAGGCCGGTGCAGGTGCTCGAATCCCTTCCCGTCATGTGACGCACGCCATACGGCAGGGCCGAACTTCGTCCCCTGCTCCGCGTCCTGTCCGTGTCATCGACCCTTTCCTGACACGGAGTTCCCATGACCAGCCCTCTTGTTGACCCCTTGGCGACCGGTACCCACACCGTGGACATCGACGGAGTGACGCAGCGCTATCACGTCCACGGCACCGGACCGGTCTGCGTCGCGCACTCCGGCGGACCCGGCATCAACTGGGAGTACCTGCGCATGCCCGCGCTGGAGCGGCACCTGACGGTCGTCTACCCGGAACCGGTCGGCTCGGCCGGTGCGGACCGGCTCGCCTCCCACCCGCACGGCTACACCCGGGACCGCTACAGCCGGTTCCTGGAGGCGCTGATCGAGCACCTCGGTGTGCCGAAGGTGCATCTGCTGGGCCACTCCCACGGCGGCTTCGTCGCCCAGTACCACGCCCTGCGCCACCCCGAGCGGGTCGCGAGCGTGATCCTGTACGAGAGTGCGCCGCTGACCGGCCCCGAGCACTCCGCCGAGGCCATGCGGCTGGTCCAGGAGTTCGCCGCGGGCCACTCCGACCAGCCCGAACTCCCCGCGATCCTGGCTGGGTTCGAGGCCCTCCCCGGTGCCGAGGACGACGAACGGATCACCGAGGTGCTCAAGGCGCTGGTCCCGGTGTACTTCGCCGACTACTGGGGCCGCGAGAAGGAGTTCGCGCCGTTCCGTGCCGCCGTGAGCGCCGCGTACGTCTCGGGACAGGACGAGAACCGGCAGCCGATCGTCATCGACGACCGCGCGGAGCTCGGGTCGCTCGCCGTGCCCACCCTGGTCGTCGTCGGGCGGCACGACTTCATCTGCGGGATGAAGTGGGCCCAGGAGCTGCACGGGCTGATTCCCGGGGCGGAGCTGCTGGTCCTGGAGAACAGCGGGCACTTCGGCCACATCGAGGAGCCGGAGGAGTTCGCCGGGGCGATCGCGGGATTCGTCGCCTCCGCCTCGTAGCGCTCGCCCTTCCGTTTCGCAAGGCGACCCTGCTCGGCGCGGTCGTTCGAACCTGGACAGTGCCCGTACGGGCTGTTCGGGTTTGACGCGGGCCACGGGCAGGAAGGAGCGGTGATAGTCTACAAGCGGAGATGCGCTCTCCGCTTGTAGGGAGTCCCTATGGCAAGCCGCAGCACGTTCGGCATGACCTCAGAGGGTCGGGTCGTCCGGCGTCGCCCCCGCCTCCCCGGCGGGCTGCGGGACATGCCCCGCGAGGAGTTGGTCGGCGGCCCAGCGGGCCCACTCCTGTTCCAGTACGCGTTGTCGGATGCCGTGCTCCAGGACCAGCCTGCCGCACACGTTCAGCATGTCCCGGTCCCAGTTCTCCGAGTCCCGCAGGGCCACCAGGGCGTCGTGCTCCTTGGCCGAGGTGTCCGCGTGGTCCAGCAGGCGCTGCACGGCCTCGTCGCGCGGCAGGAGTCCCAGGAAGAAGGTCTGCAGCAGCATCGGGTTCCGCTGCGGCCGGCCCTCCTGGACCTCGGTCAGCCAGCGCAGCGTCTCCGCGTGCCCGTCGGGGGTGAGCGAGTACTGCTTACGCCCCCGCGGGCCCTCCTCGGTCACCTTGATCAGGCCCGTCGCGTCCAGCTTCGTCAGCTCGCCGTAGATCTGGCTCTGCTTCGCGGGCCAGACGTACCCGAGAGAGGTGTTGAAGATCTTCAGCAGGTCATAGCCGCTGCCGGGGCGGAAGACGAGGAGTCCCAAGAGGGCGTGACGAAGGCTCATGTTCACAACCATAACCCCCGGCCCTCCAATAGTGACAGGTCGAAAACTACCCCTGCGGATCCCGCCTCTCGGTCCCACGGATTCTGGATCGACTTCTGTTCAATATTCCGGTCTTGACATGTTGGTTTCGGAGCTTCTAGCTTTCACCTGTCAAAGTTGGAACATCGAGATGCGAGGTAACACGACGTGGGTGTTATGAGTTATCTGCGGGGTTTCACCCCATGGATCGCGGCAGGGGTCGTCTCCGCCTTCGACTGGCGCTGGGGCGCCGTGGCCGGCTTCCTCACCGGCGTTCTACTGCTTCTGCAGGACCGCAGCCGGGGCGTCGCGATGGACGCGATGGTCCTGGAGATCAGCACGATCATCTACTTCGTCATCATCGGCGCGATCGCCTTCAGCTCGCCCGACTCGTCCGTGCAGGACCACAGCGATGTCCTCTCCTTCGTCTGGCTGGCCCTGACGGCCTGGGGCAGCATGGCGGTCAAGAGCCCCTTCACACTGGGCATCGCCCGTCGCCAGACGCCCGAGGAGTACTGGAACACCCCCGGCTTCCTCGCCGTCAACAACCACATCACGGCCGCCTGGGGTGCCGGCTTCACCTTCATCTTCGTCGTGCTGGCCATCGCCAACGCCACCGACGCCCCGGCCTGGGTCGGCATCACCGCGCACGTCGTCGGCCTCGTCGCCCCCGCGGTGTTCACCGCGATCTACCCCCGTCGGGTCCAGGCCCGTCTCGAAGCCCTGATGGCAGCGAACGCAGCGAACGCCTGATCGCCCTCCCGAAGGAACTCCCAGTGAGCACAGACAGCACACCTCCGCACCTCGCCGGAAACTTCGCCCCGGTGCCCGACGAGATCACGGTCACCGAACTGGCAGTGACCGGGTCCATCCCGCCGGAACTGACCGGCTGGTACCTGCGCAACGGCCCCAACCCGCACGAGGCCAACTCGGCGCACTGGTTCACCGGTGACGGCATGGTCCACGGAGTCCGCCTCGAAGGCGGCAGGGCCACCTCGTACCGCAACCGCTGGGTCCGCACCCCCACCCTCGAGTCGGGCGCCCAGGTCTACGGCCAGGACGGCGAGATGGACCTCACCGCCGGCGTCGCCAACACCCACGTCATACGGCACGCGGGCCGCACGCTCGCCCTCGTCGAGACGTCCTTCCCCTACGAGTTGAGCTGCGAGGCCGGACGCGAGCTGGACACCGTCGGGCCCTTCGACTTCGGCGGCCGGCTGCGCACCCCGATGACCGCCCACCCCAAGACCTGCCCGGTCACCGGCGAGCTGCACTTCTACGGGTACGGCGGCCTGTCGGCGCCCTACCTGACCTACCACTGCGCCGACGCCGGTGGGGAGTTGACCGTCAGCCGGCCGATCGACGTACCGGCGCACACGATGATGCACGACTTCTACCTGACCAGGAACCATGTCGTCTTCATGGACCTGCCCGCCGTGTTCAGCATCGAGCGCGCCATGGACCCCCACGGAGGCATGCCCTACGCCTGGTCCGACACCTACGGCGCCCGGCTCGGGGTGCTGCGCAGGGACGACCCGCACGGCGACATCCGCTGGTTCGACATCGAGCCCTGCTACGTCTTCCACACGCTCAACTCGTACGAGGAGAACGACGGTCGGCGGCTCGTCCTGCTGGGCATGCGCTACCCCCGCCTGGGTGACGGCGTGGCCGTGGCGGACCCGGCCCAGCTGTGGCGCTGGACCATCGACCTCACCGCGGGCACGGTCTCCGAGGAGCAACTGGACGACCACCCGGGCGAGTTCCCGCGCATCGACGACCGACTCCAGGGCCTGCACTCGGACTTCGGCCACGCCACGGCCGGGCCGGTGCCGGAGCTCCAGCAGTACGACCCGGACGAGGCACGTGCCGCGATCCACCGGTACGACCTGCGCAAGTCCAGTGTCAGCAGCCACTACTTCGCCCCGGGCCGCCTGCCGGGCGAGGCGGCCTTCGCGCCCGCCGACGATCAACCGGGCGGCCCCGGCTGGCTGATGACCTACGTCTACGACGCCGCGACCGATCGCAGCGACCTGGTCGTCCTCGACGCCGACAACCTCACCCAGGAGCCGGTGGCCACCATCCACCTGCCCCGACGGGTACCGGCCGGCTTCCACGGCAGCTGGCTCGCGGACGCCTGACACGCAGCACACCCATCGACGGGGAGCCGTTCCTCTGAGCGCACCCGCTCAGAGGGCGGTGCTCGCCAACTGCCCGGACGACCACGGGCGGTGACCACCGCGAACTTCCCGGCGTCCTGACGCCATCACACGACCGACGGGGGACAGACGGGTGCTGGAAGGGTTCTCATGATTCGGGAAGTTGCCGAGGCGGCACGCGTCGAGGACGCCACGTTGACCCGGGCGGCCCAGGCGGGTGAAGTCGCCGCGCTGGGGCTGCTGTTGGAGCGGCACCGGGCGGGGATGCGTGCGGTGGCGCTGAGCATTCTGGGGCCGGGTGCGGACGCCGACGACGTGATGCAGGACGCGGCGCTCACCGCCCTGCGGCGGATCGGTGACGTACGCGATCCGAGTGCGGTCGGCGCGTGGCTGCGGATGATCGTGCGCAACGCCAGCCGTTCGGTGCTGCGGGACTCGGCCGTCGTCCGGCCGGTGGACGATCTGCATCTGCCGTCGACCGACGTGGGTCCCGAGCAGTGGCTGGAGCAGAACGCCTTGCGGGACTGGGTGTGGGAGGCGCTGGAGGAACTCTCGCCCGTGCTGCGCATGCCGCTGGTGCTGCGCCACTTCACCGCGGGAGTCAGCTCGTACGAGCAGATCGCGGACGCGTGCGGGGTTCCCGTCGGTACCGTGCGCAGCCGGCTCAGCCAGGGGCGGGCCAAGCTCGCGGCGGCCCTCGCCGCCACGGCGGACGCGCCGCACGGCGACGCCGAGGAGCGGGTCCGGGCCAGCCGTATCGAGGCCCGGGAGCTGCTCGCCGCCGCCCGCAGCAGGGCGCTCCGGCCGGCCGCCGACCGTACGCTCGTCTCCTGAGGCCGGCCTGGCCGCCACTAGGCCATTTGGCGGAAGCCAGGGTGGGCGGACCGGTCTAGCTTGGAGATGTTTCACAGCATCTCTACAGGCAACAGGAGCCACCTTCCATGAGCACCGTGAAGAACGTCGTCCTCGTGCACGGCGGATTCGTCGACGGTTCCGGCTGGCAGCCGGTCCACCGTCTCCTCACCGGCGAGGGTTACCGGGTCGTCGTCGTACAGAACCCGACCATCTCCCTCGAAGGCGATGTCGCGGTCACCCACCGGGCCCTCGACGCCCTGGACGGACCGGCCGTACTGGTGGGCCACTCCTACGGCGGCGCCGTGATCACCGAGGCCGGCAGGCACGAGAAGGTCGCCGCCCTCGCCTACATCGCCGCGTTCGCCCCGGACAAGGGCGAGTCCGTCGGTTCGCTGGTCGCCGACCCGGCGCCCGGTGCGCCCGTTCCGCCGATCCTGCCGCCCGAGGACGGTTTCCTGTTCCTGGACCGGGAGAAGTTCCCGGCCTCCTTCGCCGGTGACATCCCGCCCGCGGACGCCGCGTTCCTGGCCGACGCGCAGGTTCCGTGGGGCCTGGACGCCGTCGGTGGCGCGATCACCGAGCCCGCCTGGAGCACCAAGCCGAGCTGGTACCTGGTCGCGGCCGACGACAGGATGATCCCCCCGCCGGTGCAGCGGACCATGGCCGAGCGCGCGGGCGCCACCGTGGCGGAGACCCCGGGCAGCCACGCCGTCTACGTCTCCCACCCCGAGGCCGTCGCGGAACTGATCAAGCAGGCCGCCGCCCAGGGCTGACCCACCGCCTTCATGAGTCCACCTTCGGGTGGCGCACCCCGACAGCCCGCCCTTTCCGGAGCGGGCTGTCCGCGTGTACGGCCATCCCCCTTCACCGCGGCGGGAGTTGAGGACGTCAGGGCTGGTCCAGGCCGGTGAGCGCGTCGCGCAGGCCGGCCCGCGAGGTCACGTTCAGCTTCGGGAAGACGCCCCGCAGATGCGCGGCCACGGTGCGGGGCGAGAGGAAGAGCTGCGCGGCGATCTGCTTGTTGGTCAGCCCGGTCGCCGCCAGTTGCGCGATCTGCCGCTCCTGCGGGGTCAGCAACGCGTACCGGTCGTCGCTGGGCACCGCGGTCCTGATGGGGATCCCGCTCGCCCGCAGCTCGTTCGCGGCCCGCGCGCTCCATGGCTCGGCCCCGAGCCGCTGGAACGTGCTGAGCGCCGCCGCCAGATGGACGCGCGCCGCGCCGCCCGCCTTGGCCCTGCGCAGCCGCTCGCCGTACGCCAGCCGGATCCGCGCCCAGTCGAAGGGCCACCGCTCGGCGTTGGGGGCGTTGATGGCGCGCTCGAACAGGTCGTGGTCGATGACATCAGGGTTGGCCATGGCTTCCGCGGCATCGGTCATCATGGCCAGCCGCGGCGAGATGGAGGGGATGTCGGACTTCCGGACCGCCGCGACATGCTGGGCGGCCTCGGCGTGACGGCCGGTGCGCGCCGCGGCCTCCGTGAAGTCCAGGAAGAGCAGCAGGGCGTGCGGCATGTGCGGGGGCAGCGTGCCGGGGGTGCCCACCGAGCGCAGATGCCGGTAGGCGCCCTCGAAGTCGGCGCTGCCGAGCGCGGACAGCGCCCGGATGTGCGAGGCGTACACATGAAGAGCGCCCAGTCCCCGGGGGTTCCCCCACGACACGAGCCGGTCGGCGACGTCCTGCGCGGAGCGGCTGTCCCCCCGCGATGCCGCCAGCAGACCCTGCAGGAACCGGCCCGACCACGACGACAGCCGGTAGTTGTACGTCGCGCACCAGCGCAGCCCCTCGCCGGTGAGGTCCGGGACGTCGTCCCACTGCCCGCTGGCGTAGGCGTCGTTGGCCAGGATGAAGAAGGCCTCGATCGCCATGGCGATGGCCCCGCCGCCGCGGCCGTCCTCGATCACCCGCCACAGGGCGCTGCGACAGCCGGGCACACGATCGACGTACGCGGCCGACTGGGCGGTGCGCACGATGCGCCGCGGGTCGGTCTCCCGGTGCAGGTCGAAGACGAGGCCGTCGAGCGTGTCCAGGACGGACGACGCCGCATGGGCGGGATCGCCGAAGGCGCCGCGCCGCACGGACAACAGGGGGTCGGGGGAGCGCTGGCCGATCTCCGCGACCACCCTGTCGAAGGACCGCCACGGCTCCGGCCTGCCGCTGAAGAAGCAGACCAGGAGCAGGGTGTGCAGGGCCTCGCTCATGATGTTGTTGCAGGTGGTGCTCGGCCGGGAGTGGTTGCGGATCGCCCCCACGAGCAGCTTGTGGGCCGTGTCCACATCGCCCTCCCCGTTGAGGAGATGGCTGGCCGCCGCGGCCGCCGCCGCGAGGGACTCGGTGCCCACGCCCGCGGGATCGACGAGCAGCGCGTTGTCCAGCAGTGCGCGGACGTTGCGCAGATCGCCGGTGATGTTGGCGCCCAGACAGGCCGCCTCGGCCAGCATCCGCGCCTTGGTCGTGGCCTGGCCGCTCAGCTCGGAGGCGCGCAGCAGGGTGGTGATGGCGCCGACGGCGTCGCCGCGGCGCAGCGTCCCGTAGGCCACCTCGTGCAGCAGGGACGCCACTTGGTCGTCCGGGCCGACGGCCGCCGCCGCGAGATGGCGGGCCCGGCGCTCGGAACCTGCCGGGAACTCACCGGCCAGGGCCAGATGACCCCGTCGGCGCTCCGCGCTCGTCGACAGCTCCATGACCGCGGAACGGGTGAGCGGATGCCGGAAGACGAGCCGGCCCGTCACGGAATCGACCTGCACCAACCCCGCCTTCTCGGCCGGACCCAGCTCGGTCAGGGCGTCCGAGCTGACCGTCGCCCGCTCCAGGACGTGCAGATCGCCCGAGGCGTCCAGCACGGCGAGCAGCAGCAACTCCCTTGTCGCGTCCGGGAGTCCGCTCACCCGCACGGAGAAGATCCCCTTGAGCCGCTCCGACAGCGGCAGCACGGCCGGCAGTGGTCCGCGCTCCGTCTGCTGCGCCTCGTTGAGCGTGCCGGGCAGTTCCAGCAGCGCCAGCGGATTGCCGGCGGCCTCCGCGACAAGCCGCTGCCGGACCCTGGTCGCCATGGCCGGGAACCGCTTCGCCACCAGCTCGTTCGCGGACTCCTCGTCCAGCGGCCGCACTTCGTACGTGGGTATCCCGGTGCTGCTCAGGAAGGACTCGTCGCCGGTCCGGGAGGCCGCGAGCAGGGCCAGGGAGCTGGTCCGGATGTAGCGGGCGACGGTGCCCAGGACCACGGCGCTGGGCCGGTCGAGCCAGGCCACGTCGTCGATGACGAGAGCGACGGGACCTTTCTGCACGGCCGTCCGGGACAACAGGACGTGTACGGCGTTGGCGATCGAGAGCAGCTCGGTGGGCTGTTCCTCGGAGAGTCCGCGCACCGCCTGCAGTGTTTCCGCCTGCCGGGACGGAAGCGCGGGAATTTCTCCCGTCAGCGGCTGCAGAATTTGATTCAGGGCCGAGAAACTGACGCTTTCCTCGAATTGCGAGCCCACTACGCGCAGAACTCGGAAACCCGCTTCCGAGGCCCGCTGCGCCGCCGCGTCGAGGAGTGCGCTCTTTCCCACTCCCGGCTCTCCGGTCAGCATCAGCGCGACGCCCCGGGTGGTGGCCGATCTGAAGAGTTCGTCGATGAGCTTCAGCTCCGCCGATCGTCCGACGAGGCGTCCGATCGCGCCTGTGCCGGAGTCGTCGGCGAGGTGCTTGTCGCCTTCCCTGCCTGGTAGTGCGGGGGATGACATGAAGCCTCCCATCGTGGTCGAGCCGAATCAGCGACATGATGGGATTGGCGCCGAAAAGTTCGAACCAGAGAGAGTGGCTTGCATCACACCAGCGGTGGAGGTGGTGCAATTCGGCCACGCGAGATCGTCCAACACCCCTTTTGTCCTAGGTCATTTGGCCGTAGCTGTGCGTATGGCCGGTTCATAAAGTAGGAGCGACCTGAGAGTTGGAGCTGGCAACCGGGGAACGGAGGCCGTCGTGGCCGCGGACATGTCCGTACGGAATGTAGTTCTTGTCCATGGCGGATTTGTGGACGGATCCGGCTGGCAGGGTGTCCACGAGCGGCTGGTGACGGCCGGTTACCACGTCAGCGTCGTACAGAATCCGACCCGGTCACTGGACGGTGATGTCGCCGCGACCCGTCGGATCGTCGCTGCGCAGGACGGTCCGGTGGTGCTGGTGGGGCACTCCTACGGTGGTGTCGTCATCACCGAGGCGGGACGGGACCCCAAGGTCTCCGCGCTCGTGTACGTCGCGGCCTTCGCGCCGGACAAGGGTGAGTCCGTCGGCTCCCTGATCGCCGATCCGCCGGCGGGTGCGCCGATTCCGCCGATCCTGCCGCCGCAGGACGGCTGTCTGTTCCTCGACCGGGACCGGTTCCACGCCTCCTTCGCCGGCGATCTGCCCGAGGCGCAGGCGCGGTTCATGGCCGATTCGCAGGTCCCGTGGGGGCTCGAAGCCCTCAACGGCGAGGTGGGCGAGCCCTCGTGGCGGACCAAGCCCAGCTGGTACCTGGTCGCGGCCGACGACCGGATGATCCCGCCGCCGGCCCAGCGGGCGATGGCCGCGCGCGCCGGTGCCACGGTCGCCGAGGCGCCGGGCAGCCACTCGATCCACGTGTCGCAGCCCGACGCGGTCGTCGACCTCGTCAAGCAGGCCACCACCGGCTGACCCCTCGCGGTCGCCCCCCCGACCCTCCGGCCCGCGCTGCAGACCCTCCCCCCGGACTGCACGCGGGCCGGAGTTCTCTCATGACTCCGTGGGGTTCCCCGCGATGTCCCGTTCCATCGCCAACAGGTCCTCGTTCGGGACCGCGCCGCCGAAGCGCCGGTCGCGGGAGGCGAATTCGACGCAGGCCCGCCACAGATCACGGCGGTCGAAGTCCGGCCACAGGACGTCCTGGAAGACCATCTCGGCGTACGCGCTCTGCCACAGCAGGAAGTTGGAGGTGCGCTGCTCCCCGCTGGGCCGCAGGAACAGGTCCACGTCCGGCATGTCCGGGTAGTACAGGTACTTCGCCAG